>JACDAY010000094.1 GCA_013695195.1 Blastocatellia bacterium
TGCCGAGGATAAAGGAGCAGTAATGACTTGCGGATTCTGCAATGAAATTTATCAGTTGAGCGATGATGATTTAAGAGGTATTCTCGATTCCGAGCCGCATAAATAAAAGATTTATCCACGAAACAAAACAAATAAATCAACCAAGACAGTTTTAATCCACTATCACGCGATAATCACCGTGAAAATAAACGAGGGGGTCGCCGTCTCGTATCATTGCCCTCTCCACCTCGCCGACAAAGATTGTATGGTCTCCTCCGTCGCACGTGTTTTTCAGGCGGCACTCCAGATTCGCAAGTGAGTCAGCCAGAACGGGAATGCCGTTAATTCCCCTTACAAAATCTATGTCGTCAAATTTATCTGGAAGCGTCGAGGCAAAGCGTTCGGACAGTTCACTTTGTGATGCATTCAGGACATTGACGACAAAAATTCCGGATTGCTCGATGGCATAGTGACTGCCGGTCGTCTTCTCAACACAGATCAAAATGAGCGGCGGGTCGAGGGAAACCGAACAAAAAGCCGAAACCGTAATGCCGTGCAGCCTGCCTTCAGCGTCCTTAGTGGTTACAACGGTTATGCCGCTGGCAAAGCGTGAGAGAGCGGCTCGAAATTCGTCATTATCGATGGCCATGAGCTAAAGGAAATTTACAGTATCGAATTGAAATTCGCAAAAGGAAAAAATGTCCCGATGTCGGGATGATCTGTTTTGAAATTGACGGCCGATATTTGATAGTGATGCTATAGTATCACTATATGCGAACCGAACTTGTAACAACTCTCAAGCGACGGGCGACGGAGTTGATCGCGGATCTCGAACGAGATAAAGACTGGGTTTAATGAGTTCCCCATCAAAAAATGTCAAATCCGAAAAAAGCGACGCCCGCCGTTTTTTTGTCGATTTGTCGCGGGCATTCGGCGGGGCGATCCTTTTTTCGTTTCCGCTGCTGATGACTATGGAAATGTGGCGGCTGGCCTTTTATATGGATGGCCTGCGGCTTGCGCTTTTTACATTGTTGACTATTCCATTGCTCATCGGACTTTCTTATTACGACGGATTTGAACAAACCAACACCGTTAAAGATGACGTTCGTGGAGCTTTTATCGCCTACGCCGTGGGTTTTGCCGCATCCACGCTGGTGCTGATTTTGTTCGGTGTTATTACACCGGGAATGTCAGCAAATGAGATAATCGGCAAAATTTCGATCCAGGCTGTGGCCGCCGGGTTGGGAGCTATGCTGACACAGAGCCTGCTCGTAATTGACGATGAGACTGAGAAAAATGCGGAAAAGAGAAAGCGGAGCGCAAGCTATGGCGGGCAGCTGTTTTTGATGGTTGTCGGGGCGATGTTTCTTTCGTTGAGCGTTGCGCCGACCGAAGAGATGGTGTTGATCTCCTACCAAATGACATATTGGCACACGGCTGCTCTTGCCGGGGTAACTTTGTTGATGAAATATGGTTTTGTTTATGCAGCTAAGTTTCAAGGGCATCACAAAGTACATTCGCCCGACGAATCATTTCTGAGCCTTTTTCTGCGTTTCACTGTTGTTGGATACGCGATTGTTCTTCTTATAAGTTTTTATATTCTGTGGACATTCGGGAGCATCGACGGGTTGAGCTTTGCCGAGAAGCTCAAAGCGACAATCGTGCTGGGCTTTCCGGCCGCGATCGGCGCAGCGGCGTCGAGATTGATTTTATAAACAATGCCTAAAGAAAAATCAGATAAGCAGGAACAAGGCGCGGGCCGGCAAAAAAATGTCCCGGTTGGGGAATGGATCGTCGCTGTAGTCGGTTTAATTTTGGTTATCGGCTCGATCAGTCTGACGCTTTACCGGGCATTAACTGAAGAATCGACGCCGCCTGTTATCTCAATCACGGTAGATTCCATTTTGCCGGCTGAAAACGGATTTCTGGTCAGGTTTTCTGTCCAAAATACCGGAAACCAAACCGCCGCCGATCTAAACATCGAAGGAGTACTTAAAAACGGCGAGGAAATTGCTGAAACCAGCGCGATGACTTTGACTTATGCTCCGGCTCATTCGATGCGGGAAGGCGGACTTTTCTTCACAAAAAATCCGAACGAGCTGGATTTACAGATTCGATCCACGGGCTATTCCGTCCCGTAATCGGAAACATACCAATCTTCATGCTTTGCCCATCCGCCGCACTGCAGGCACGAAGTCCATTTCCATTTATATGAGCAGGTTGGGCAAACGCCCTGCGTTTCGAAAGTGTTCCATTGCGTGCCGCAGCCAGCATAGAAATATTCCGGATAATCGCAATCCCAGCAATCCCAACGGCTTGATTCTTTTGGCGACCATTTGCAAAACGGACAACGGATAATCGACAACTTGCCGTTTACAAATTTTTCTTTCTTCGCGGTAAATTCTTCATCCCGATTCGAACTCTTTCGAAATAACATTCCGAGCAGCGTATCAATAATAACTTCGTACATATTAACAGCTGCAAATGTTTTACAATAAATTGATTGCATATAATTACAGTTTACCGGAGTGTCAGAACCGCAAGAGGCAGCGACCGGTTTCTTGCTCGTGGAATTTAATCTGCCGTCTTCTCAGAGACAGGAATGCTGTCGCTACCGTTCGCGGTTTTTCTAACAGGAGAACTGGTATCAATAAACCGAATATGATTAAAATACCAAAAGCTTATGAAAGATGAAAAAATGTTCTTGCCCATTCTTCTCGGTACTCCGCGCAAGAACCGGGAAAGCGAAGCTGTTACGAAGTGGGTTTATCTGAAGATGCAGGAACGGGACGATATCGAGACGCAATTCTTCGATGTCCGCGATTTTGATCTGCCGATGGACGACTACGGCCCGGGTATAAAAGACCTGTTTCCCGCTTGGCGCGACGCAATTATCCGTGCCGACGGCCTTGTACTGGTTATACCCGAATACAACCACGGCTATCCGGGAACAATGAAGAGTGTGTTGGATTTGCTTCTTCAGGAATACATTCATAAGGCCGTGGCATTTGTCGGTGTTTCTTCGCATAACTGGGGCGGAACACGTGTTATAGAAGCCTGCGTGCCGATGGTCCGCGAGTTGGGCCTGGCAGCTACATTTACCGATCTACACTTTCCGTTTGCCGGCAGCAAGTTCGACGAAAACGGCAAGCTGCTCGACGAAGCTTACGAAAAACGCGTGAAGGGATTTCTCGATGAGCTTGTCTGGATGAGCAGCGTTCTTCGTTGGGGACGCACGAATCTGCCTTCGAAATATCATCAGTAGCTTGAATATTAAAAATCAGTCTGCTCTCCCTTTGAGTCGTGGGTCAGTTTGGTAATTCGGCCTCGCTTAAGCACGTCGTTTACGGCGTGGTCGGAAAAACGAGAACGACAACAGGGCGTTTTACGTCCTTATCCGGATCCGAGCTTTGCTTAGCAGCCAGACTGCTAAAGCCCATGAGCCAAAGGACGTTAAAACGCCCTGTATAAATTCCACGATCGGTTTTCCACGCCGTAAACGACGTGGCTATGCCAAAAGACTAAACGTGATGTTTCCAAACTGAACCGTTACTCTACTTTGCATTCTCTTTGCGAAAGCCGCCCGAAAGTTTACAATAAAGACTCAACTGCACGGAACTCAATTTAAAGAATAAGGAGAACTGTAAAAAATGCCAATACCAACTGAACCTGTCGGATCTCTTCCGCGTCCGGCTAAACTACAAGCCGCTATTGCAGCTTACGATGACGGTAAGATCACTCGAGATGAGCTGAAGATCGAGCAGGATGCTGCGTGTCTGGATTCGATCAAACGTGGAGAAGCCACCGGTGCGCCGATAATTTCCGACGGCGAGCAGCGCGCGTCTAGCTTTGCCACTTATCCGCTTGCGGATACGCTTGCCGGCACGGGCTTGGCAGATACCCTGAGCGGCGACGGACAGTATTTTGCGATCTTTACGGATGGCCATCACCGGCAGCTTCCGCGACTGACTCACGGGCCGTTTCGGTACAAAACCTATGCCGCAGATTATCTCCGTGAGGCGATGGGAATGTCAACAAAACCTCTAAAACAGGCAGTTATTGCGCCTTCGATGCTGGCTCTGCTTTATCCGCTCGACGGTGAAGTGGAGGGTTATACGCGCGAAGAATTTCACAACGACCTGATCGATGAATGCGAAAAAGACATTCGACTGGCATTCGCGGCGGGTGCGAAACGCGTTTCGATAGATTTTACGGAAGGGCGCCTTGCCTGCCGAAACGACCCGAACAACCCGTGGACCGGGCGCGGAATGCTGGAAGGCTTTATTCAATTAAATAACCGCGTACTCGACAGATTTACGCCCGAGGAACGCAAGAATATCGGCATTCACACGTGTCCGGGCGGCGACTGTGACTCAACGCACAGCGGCGATGTAGATTATGCGGAATTGTTACCGAGCATGTTCAAAATGAATGCTGGGTATTTCCTCATTCAGCTTGCCAGCGAACCCGACAAAGAGCGCATCTACAAACTTTTGGGCGAACACAGCCGGGAGGACGCGAACGGTGTTCCGCAGGTTTGCTTTATCGGTGTAATTAATCCGCTCGATCCTCGTGTTGAAACTCCGGAAGAAGTGCGTGACGACCTTTTGCTTGCTGCTAAATACATTCCGGTCGAACGGCTGGGATCGACGGATGACTGCGGCTTCTCACCTTTCAGCATCGACGTAAAACCGAAACACGGTTCTCCCGACGTTGCTCGTGACGTAGCGTTCCAAAAGATCGAATCACGCGTGAAGGGAACTGCAATGGCATCCGAACAGCTTTTGGGAAAGGCAGCTGTTCAATGATCAAAATACTATGTTTATAGTGTGCAGAAGCGATTTATTCGGAATGTTTCGTGTAGATTCGTGGTTCCGGTTTTTAATATAAAGAAGGAACCACGAAAAAAAACGAAATAAATAGAACCCGAAAAAAAACAGGACGTTTTTTTTCAAATTAACCAATACAAAGATTAATGGTGTATTAGGCTTCATAAACGATGGCTGACTGCAGTGACCGTTTGCCATCTTTGCTGATTTAATGCAGATACCACGCTCCGCGATCTCGATCAATAATTGGTATGACAACTTCCACTAAATTATGGTTCGGCTTCGGGACGCTCATTCTCATGCTCATACTTTTGAGCACGGCGATCATTATTCGCGTGTGGTCGATCGAGGGGCAAGTGAACAAGATGGCGGCTGCCCGCGGCCTGAGCGCGACTGCAAGGCAGTTGGAGATCAACACCCTTGGTTATGCGTTGGGAGTACGGGCGTACACTCAAACAGGCGAGCCGGCGGCACGGCAAAATGCATTTGAAGAGGCCGCAATGGTGGATCAACTCCTTGCGGAGTACGTTAAACTTGCACGCAGCGACAGTCAGCGACAAATGGCGGAACGGTTTGTGCCGTTGTGGCAGGAGCTTAAAAACCTCGGTATTACTCAACTCGATTCCGGGAACCGCCAGCCAAGCCCCGAAGACTCAATAAAATTCTTCAATCTCCGCACCGCGCTGGAAAAGCTTTTGGACGATGAAATACAAGCCGATGCCGCCGGGAGATACGAGATTCACGAACAGGAAGCTCTGCGGGATGTGCAGCAGATAGTACTGTTTGTCACTTTTTTGCTGATCGTGGGCGCGATCATTGCTTTAATTACAAGCTGGTTGGTTGGCAAAGCCGTAGTTAAAGGCGAGCGCTTTATTGCCGAGCAGGCGGAGCGGCTGAAAACGACGCTTGCCAGCATTGGCGATGCAGTCATTACAACCGACACCGCGGGCCGTGTTACCAATTTGAATGCCGTGGCCGAGTCGCTGACAGGGTGGACGAACAGTGATGCGGCAGGAGAACCGCTCGACGGTGTGTTCCGTATCGTGAACGAAGCAACACGTGAATCTGTTGAGAATCCGGCGACAAGGGCGCTGCGCGAAGGTGCCATTGTCGGATTGGCAAATCACACGGTCCTTATTGACAAAGACGGAACCGAGCGGGCTATTGACGACAGTGCCGCACCGATCCGGTGCAGGGAAGGAGAAATTGTCGGCTGCGTGCTGGTGTTCCGCGACGTTACCGAAAGGCGGCAGGCTGAACTAGCCAGGGCAGAATTAAACCGGCTGGTAGCATTACGGGCTGACGTTAGCTCCGCGCTTGCCGGCGGCCAGGAACTACATGAGGCGCTGCAGTTCTGTACAGAAGCTCTTGTCGATCATTTAGACGTTGCCTTCGCCCGCATATGGACGCTGAACGAGAGTGAAAACGTGCTGGAGCTGCAGGCGAGCGCCGGCTTATACACTCATTTGGACGGCCCGCACAGCAGGGTTAAGGTTGGTGAGTTCAAGATCGGCCGTATCGCAGCTAACCGCCAGGCGCACCTGACCAATTCCGTTTCCGATGATCCGAACGTTAGCGACCCGGAATGGGCGAAGCGGGAAGGCATGATCGCGTTCGCCGGCTATCCGCTTATTGTTTCGGACCGGGTGGTTGGCGTTATGGGAATGTTCGCCCGCCATCCGCTGTCGGATGGCATCGTAACCCAGCTTGCTCCGCTGGCTGACGGTATCGCACAGTTTATCGACCGGACACGGGCTAATCGAGCCATGCGCGAGAGCGAGGCCCGCAAAACAGCGATGTTCGAAACGACGCTCGACTCCATTATCAGCATCGATCACGAAGGCACGATCATTGAGTTCAACGCCTCCGCCGAGCGCACGTTCGGCCATCGCCGCGAAGATGTACTGGGCATGGAACTTGCGACGGTGATTATTCCGCCCGTATATCGTGACCGCCATCGGCAAGGCATGGCTCATTATATAGCCACGGGCGAAGGACCCATTCTCAATAAGCGGCTCGAACTGTCCGCCCTGCGCGCGGACGGCACTGATTTCCCGGTCGAGCTGACGGTGACACGCATTCCGGTAGAAGGCTCTCCGCTCTTTACCGCCTACCTGCGGGACATTACGGAGCGGAAGGAAGCCGATGATAAGCTGCGTGAGAGCGAACGGCGTTTGCGGTTCGTTATGGACTCGATGCCGCAGAAAATTTTCACCGCCACGCCAACGGGTGACGTGGACTATTTCAACCCGGAGTGGAGCAAGTTTACCGGGCTGACTTTCGAGCAGATCAGAGAGTGGGGCTGGACCCAGTTCATCCACCCCGACGACGTGGCCGAAAATATCCGGGTGTGGAAGAATTCCATTGAAACGGGCGAGCCGTTCCAGTTCGAGCATCGCTTCCGGAGTGTGGATGGCGAGTACCGCTGGCACGTCAGCAGGGCGTTGGCGATGCGGGACGAAGCGGGCCGGGTCTCTATGTGGGTCGGCTCCAACACCGAAATTCACGAGCAGAAACAGGCAGCGAATGACTTGCGGCAATTGGCCGCCAATTTGTCCGAAGCCGACCGCCGCAAGACCGAGTTTTTGGCGATGCTTGCCCACGAGCTTCGAAATCCGCTTGCTCCGATACGCAATGCCCTGGAGATTATGAGGCTTACCGGCACGGACACTTCCACGTCGGCCGCAACCGATATGATGGAGCGGCAAGTTGGGCAATTGGTTCGCCTTGTGGACGATCTGCTGGACGTAAGCCGCATCAGCCGGGGCAAGATCGAGCTTAGAACCGCCAGGATTGAATTGGCGTCATCGGTAAATCACGCGGTTGAAGCAGCCCGCCCGGCCTCCGAAAGCGGCGGCGTTCAACTTGAGGTGACATTGCCTTCACAGCCGATTTATCTGAATGGCGATCCAACGCGTTTATCTCAGATCGTGGGAAATCTTCTCAATAACGCATGCAAGTTCACCGATCCCGGTGGTCGGGTAGATCTTATTGTCGAACGTGTTGATAGTGAGGCTCTTATTCGCGTGCGCGACACCGGCATCGGTATCGAGGAATCGCAGATTGGACATGTATTCGATATGTTTGTACAGGCCGACACATCACTCGAACGTGCGTCAGGTGGGTTGGGAATCGGTCTGACTTTGGTAAAAAATTTGGTGGAATTACATCACGGCAGCGTAGAAGCCCGCAGTGAGGGCCTTGGCCTCGGCAGTGAATTTGTAGTACGGCTTCCGATTTTAGACAAACCTCTTGTAACAAAAACGATTCTTGAACTGGCAGTTGATAGATCGACGGCGGTACCAAAGCGTCGAATTCTGGTGGTCGATGATAACGTGGACTCGGCGGAGTCGCTGGCTATGTTGATGAAAATTTCCGGCCATGAGGTAGAAATGGCCCACGACGGTCTGGAAGCTGTCGATTTGTCTCTGGCATTCCGGCCTGATGTAATTCTGCTCGACATAGGCCTGCCGAAATTAAATGGCTACGAAGTAGCCCGCAAGATAAGGGAACAGCAAGCGGGCAAAGACATTGTGCTGATCGCCTTGACCGGATGGGGTCAGGAAGAGGATAGGCGAAAATCAAAGGAATCAGGTTTTAATGCCCATATTGTCAAGCCTGTCGATTTTCCCGAACTTACAAAACTTTTGGATTCGCTGCTTTCGCCGGAATAGTGTATCAACTATCTTCGAGGCACATTTTCGCCGATGGTCCAGACTATAACTGAGCTTGAGAGACCCAGACCAGAAAGGCGTCCGGCCATCATCACGAGCGTTTCGCCCGGTTCTACGACTCCTGCTTCCAGAAGCGTTTTCTCGCCGACTTTCAACATCTGCTTCGTCGAACCGCTCGATTCGTGAGAGTACGGTTGGACGCCCCAGATCAAAGCCAACTGATTGCAGGCGTCTCTGGAAGTCGTCAAGCCAAACGTCTGCAAACCCGATCGTATACTCGAAAGGCGGCGTGCCATCAAACCTGATTCAGTGAAAACAGCGACCTTGTCCGTAAGCGTCTCCTTGGCCGCATACGCTGCGGCTTTGCACAAAGCCTGGCTGGTCCTGCCGGAAGGCGGCTGCGAGAATTTTACCGGCTTTCTTAGCTGGGCAGGTTTTACGGTTTCGGCCGCGTCGATAATTCTTGCCATTGTCCGGATGGTCTCGATTGGATAGCTGCCGGTCGCGGTTTCGGCCGAGAGCATTACGGCGTCGCTGCCGTCCCAGACGGCGTTAGCAACATCCGAAGCTTCCGCGCGGGTCGGATGCGGGCTGTCGATCATCGACTGCAGCATCTGCGTTGCGGTTATCACGAATTTGTCGTTGGCGACGGCCTTTTCGATAATTCTCTTTTGGTAAACCGGCACAAGCTCGACGCTTGTCTCGACGCCGAGATCGCCGCGGGCGACCATCACGCCATCGGTTTCGGCTATAATTTCGTCAAGATTTTCGATTGCCTCGGCCTTTTCGATCTTTGCAACCAACAGAGCGCGTCCCATCTCGCGGGTATTCAATTTTTTTATTAGGTCTTTTACTTCGCGGCAGTCCTCAGCCTTGCGGACGAACGAAAGAGCTATGTAGTCAACGTTCTGTTTCATCGCCCATATGAGATCGGCATGGTCTTTTTCGGTCATTGACGGAATCGGAAGTTCCGTGTTCGGTAAATTGATTCCTTTGCGCTCTTTGAGCCAACCGCCAACAGCGACGCGGCAAATCACGTCGGTTTCCGTTTCCGATTCAACAATGAGTTCAATAGCGCCGTCATCGACCAATATTCGCGTGCCGGGAGCCACCGCATCCGGAAGATGATCGAAATTAGTGGAAACCTCATGTTGGTTTCCCACAATATCGCGCGTTGTAATTACAAAGGGCTCACCAACTATGAGCTCCACCGGCGACGCATCCTGCAATGTTCTGGTGCGAATTTTTGGCCCCGAAAGATCAACGAGTATAGCCAATGGCCGTTCCATTTTTTTTGCCGCTGCACGGGCTCGTTCGATTGCTTCGGTGTGCTCGTCCTGCGTCCCGTGCGACATGTTGATCCTGACAGCGTTGACGCCGGCTTCGATCATCGTCTCAATTGTCGCTTGGGTATTGGTAGCCGGACCGAGCGTGGCGAGAATTTTTGCTTTTCGCATAAAAATCTATTCGTCTTTGAGCAAAGCTCGAAAACCGGCCGGGATGAAATGCTCGTCAGCGGTCAATGCATAATTAATTCCTTGTTCGCGCATCACGATGAATGAGATACAATCGACCATGCCCCAATCTTTGTCGGGCCGGGCGCTAAAAAGTTCGAAGGCTTATCGATCAGTTCATCCGAAAGGGAGATGACGGAGATAATAGGTTCTTTTCTCAAACGCTTTATTATCTCGCCCGCCGCCGGATGATGTTTTCCCCTGGCCAGAGCATTTCCGATCTCCAAAACTATGGCTTGTGTAGTAATTATCTTTGTGCGCGAAGTTTCGAGGGTTTTGGAAATTTCCTTCGCTTTTTCGTGATTTACGTCATTGGTGATTGCGGCAGCCAACGAAAAAGATGTGTCTAGAAAAACCCTATTCGTCATCATTCATTGGTTTCCCGTGATATAGATAGTCATCGAGATTTGTAGAAAAATCAATTGGACCATCCAGTTTCAAGGTTCGAAGGTATTTAAAAAAAGCATAAGGCTCAGCTTTACCTTTCTTTGGTACCTCGACAAGTTTCAGTTTCTTTTCCTCGATGATAACCTTAACCTTGGTATTCGAAGCAAGATCAACCGGTTCATTAGGTCGAAAGACTTCACCGTCAAATGTTGCGTCAACAGTCTTTTCCATATTCTCACTCCCGTACAGTATCTTACTCCATTCTATGAAAGTTGACGAAGTTTCTGTAAATAATTCATCACCGTCGCCACAAAGGTCGAATGCGACCATGTAAGCGGTGAAACGGAAACAGGCTCGCCGGTCATGGGATTCAACTGTTCCGCCAAAACGCCGGACGGCAAAGCTGAAGCTTTTATCCATTCGAGGATGTTTAGAGCTTCAGTAAGTTCGTCCTTAGTTTGGGCACAGGCTATATAATAATCGGCTAACCAGAGCGTGCAAATGATCCAAACGTTTCCAGAATTGCCGTCCGACGCGCGCATGTAAGCGTCGTTTTCATAACGTAATATGCCGCCGCCCGTCGATAATCGTTCTTTTATTGCCTGCATCGTATTCACGACCATTTCATCATCCGGGGGAAAACATTCGAAATAAAACGTTCCGAAAAGGGAAGCGTCCACGGTCGGGTCGGTTTCGCTGCTGCCGTCGCCGTTATATTGAATTGCACGCAAAAATCGGCCGTGCTCGGGGCTGTAGAGATGCTCGCGCATGGCTTCGACGATCTCGTCTGCTGCTTGCCCATAACTTGCCGCGCGCTCCTTTTCGGCAAAAAGCAGTGCAAAATTTGCCGCCGAGCGCAAGCCCGCGACGACCGTCGAGCAGGTAAAAGTATGAATCCCCCGAGAATCTTCCCAAAGATTCCAGCTCGGCAAAGGCAATTTAAACACAGGATCGCGAAATTCAACCATGAAGTCAGCGCAGCGGACGATCAATCGGCGGTAAAGTCGATGAGCAAATTCAAGGTCGCGGTATTTATCGTAATGCTGCCACAATGCCCATAAAACCAGCGCGGTTTCGTCTTCCTGGATCGGAACCACCCGCCTGCGGCCGTAAATGTCCCACGCCGCGTGCCAACCGGAAGCAACAGTGCCGTCTGCGTTATATTTCTGCAGAAAATAGCCGTCAGGATGGATAATGCGTCCGCAAAAATCGTAGAACGTTCGAGCAATATGTGCGTAACCGGCTAGGTCGAGTGCGTTTGCGACAAATGCCCCGTCTCGTGTCCATAGGTAGCTGTAATGATCAGTCGCCCGCTCGGTAACGTCCGAATCGTTGGCCGCAAGAATCGCCCCGTCGCTGTCAATCTGGGTATTTATAATGAGAAGAGATCGTTTATAAAATTCAACCATCTCGGCCGTCAGCCCTTCAAATTCAATCTCGTTTTTGTTTACCCAGACGCGCCAGTAATTTTCCGTATAAGCGAGGTATTCCTGAGGCCGGCGGTCAAGTACTTGTTTGTTGAGTTCGGAAACTTCGTCGTAAGAGGTTCCGGCGGCGATCCAATAAAAAAACTCGAACGAACCTGCCGCCGCGAGCCTGAAACCCAGCCCGATTGTTGAGTCGACCGAGCCTTCCGTAATCGCACCGCCGCGAAGCTCGCCGTCTTCCGCGTCCCGCCACGTGCCTTCCTGGTCGCGAAACGCCTTTCTGCCGGTAGCGAACGAGCTAAAATGCGGTTCAGTATTGATTAAAAAATAACGGTGCTTTTTGTAATGGATCAAAGCGAGCGTTTCGGGATCGTAAAAGGCGGTGTCGCCGACTCTGTTTTCGTAAATTCTAAAGTCCTGATGAAGAAAGATTCGAACTTCACGCTCCGAATCGTGCAGATTATTTACGCAAATCTTACGGAGGAAAATATTTTCATGGCTCGCAACCGTGTCGTTGCAGACTATTTCCACGCCAAGCGACTCGTTCCTAAGAGTTACATCTGTAACAAGCGTTTCCTGAAGATATTTCAGGCTGCGAACCCAATCATCCGAAAACACCCATGAAAATTCGCCGTCCACCCAGACCCCGAAGCGGAACGGAAAACCCTCGGTATGATTCTCCTGCCCGACATGGGGAAAATAAATGTCGCGGATTTGATATTTATCGTCGAAATTGACGAGCAGCTTGCCGTTGCCGACCGGAATGTCACGCATAGAAAATTATGACGTCGGAATCTAGTCTAAATTCTTAATCATTTCCGCCGCTTTTTCGACCACAGCACGTTCATTCTTAAAGACCAACATTTTTAAAGCGTCGCCAATCGCAACCCAACGGGATTCGGCGACCTCGTCGTCATGATTTTCGACATCGCCGGAGCGGTAGCGCATCAAAAACCAGTGGACAAACTTGTGATATCGCGTCCGTTCGCCATCCCTGTCAGACATAAACCAATACTCGGTTTTATCGATTGAAGCTAAAAGATCGGTTTCTATTCCGGCTTCTTCGCGCACTTCGCGGCTTGCAGCTTCGTCGATCGTTTCGCCTCTGTCTACTATGCCTTTTGGCAGCTGCCAACGCATTTCCGGGACAATCAGCACGATTGCTATCTCGATACGGCCCTCATCAGTTCTAAATGCCACGCCGCCTGCCGACACCTGTTCTTTGCTGAAAAAGCTTTTCTTGATTTTGCCGTCTTTCACCGTTTTTAACCGTTGTTAGTTCAATGCCTGTTCCACAGCAGTGTCCAGCTCGATTTTCTTCGCACCGTCAAAGCCGACGATCTTTTTTACCAGACTGCCGCTTCGATCAAAGATTGCTGTTTGTGGAATAGCGCTTTCCTGCCCGAAAATAAAAGATGTCAAAGCATCTTCCGGATAAGCGAGAGGGTAAGATATTTGCAGTTTCTCGACGAATTCCGGCACTTTCGGCTGGTCTTCCTCCCCGCCAACATGCAGGCCCACGACCTGTAGATTATCCGTCCCGTATTTCGCCTGAAGGTCTTTCAAATGCGGTATTTCTTCTAAACAGGGCTTACAGTAGGTCGCCCAAAAATCCAGAATAACAACCTTTCCCTGTAGATCCCTGAGTTTTTGCACATTTCCTTCAAAACCCGTCCAACTCATTTCGGCAACCGGTTTCAAAGGCCTTGCCTGAGCATCCTTTAGCGGCACGTCGTTTATCGATATTGGCTTCTTGCCGACCGCGACAGGCGAAGCTGCCGGACGGCAAGCCGAAAACAATAAAAAAGTAAATAGGCAAATCAGGGCAAATCTCATAGAGTTCAAAAAACATTTTACACAAAGCGGACCGAACTGGATAGAACAGGTCGAACAGGATGCGATCAATTTGTTCGTTATAATCCTAATATTCGTGTCAAAATCAATGAGTGAGTTTCTATCCGACGAAGATCGCAGAAATATTCAAGTTGCCGAAAAACGCGGGGACGCTTAACGGAGCGAACGCGTTCGGAACCGGTGCGAGCTTTCTATGCGGGGCTTTTGTCCGGCTTTCTCTCTGTATAGATAAAGAAAAACGTATCACCGAAGCGAAATTCCAAACGAACGGCTGCGGTTATATGATCGCAGCCGCAAACGTTTTATGCGGACATCTTGCCGACAGGCGGCTTACAAAACTTCATGGCCTGACTCAAGACGAACCCCATGTGCGGATTACGGACGAGATCGGGGAATTTCCCGAGGGCCGAAAGCAATGTCTGGAATTAGTAATCGAAGCATTGAAAAACGCATTATCAGACTTTCGCTCCAGAACGTTGGAGGAATTTCAAGGTGAAAAAGCTTTAATCTGCACATGTTTTGGAGTTTCTGAAGAAACAATTTTATCGGTTATCGATCTTTATAAACCCAATGATGTCTGCGATATATCCGAGATCTGCAACGCCGGCCTCGGGTGCGGTTCTTGTCAAATGATAATTCAAGAAATGCTCGACGCCGCCGAAAGCGAGCTTGAATTATAATAGGGCTTTCACACGCGAAAAACGGATATGCTATAATCACCAGACTTAACCGTAAAGATGCGGGGAGATTTTTTCGAAGGAGTTTATTCAGGATTTTCGTTTGAAAATCTGACCACACAGTTTATTTTTTTCCGTAATGGACGATCCCGCCAGTTTATTTTTGTTTTTTTTCGAAACCGCAGCGGACGTAGAAACGCCAACCTTACTTTCTACAGTTTTCAACATATTTCTGGTTATTTTCCTTGTGCTTGCAAACGGCTTTTTTGTCGCGAGTGAGTTCGCGCTAGTGGCCGTGCGCAAATCGCGCATCGAAGCGTTGGCCGCCGAAGGCAGTGCTGCCGCCATTCGCCTGCTTGCGATGTTGAATAATTTGAACGCGTATATTTCTGCGACGCAATTGGGTATTACATTGTCCTCGCTCGCTCTTGGATGGATCGGCGAGCCTGCGGTCGCATCGCTGCTGGAACCTGTTTTGATCCGGATCGGTGAACTGACTGGGGCGACTTTTCTTGCCTCTGGGCCGGTTCTGCATACTATTTCTTTTACAATTGCTTTTTCGTTTATCACATTTATGCACATCGTTTTCGGTGAGCTTGCCCCGAAAACAGCGGCCCTTGAGTTATCCGAGAGAGTCTCGTATTTTATTGCCGTTCCGCTGCAACTCTTTTATAGAGTATTCAGTTATCCGATCCGATTGCTTGACTGGGCCGGGACGAAGACCGTTCGCCTTTTTGGGCTGCATCCATCGGGTGAGCATGGTTCGAGCTATACGGAAGATGAAATTCGACAGCTTATCCTAGTTTCCGAAAAGAGTGGGCATCTTAACCAGGAGGAAAGAAAATTACTAAACCAGGTTTTCGAGTTTTCCGAGACGACCGTGAAGGAAGCTATGATTCCGCGAACCGAGATTGTCGGTATTCCTGAAACCTCTACGCTGGAGGAGATCGCACGGGCGTTTCGACAGAGCGGCTACTCGCGGCTTCCTGTCTATCGCGGCTCTTTGGACGACATCGTCGGCATGATTCATAGCAAGGATGTAATGAGTTATTTGCTGAGTCCAAAGAGTTTTAAGCTCGAACGGGCGATACAAAAACCTATGTACGTCGTTGACAATGCACGGCTCGAAGATGTGCTGCGGCAGATGCAGCGTGAAAAGTTTCACTTCGGATTTGTAGTTGACGAGCACGGCGGAGTAGAGGGAATTATTACGCTCAACGACCTTCTCGAAGAAATAGTTGGTGATATCTCCGATGAGCACGACGAAGAAGTAAACGAACAAATTCACGAACAACCGGACGGCAGCTGTGTACTCGACGGCGGATTGGCAGTCCGTGATTTGAACCGGCGCCGGGACATGAATCTACCCGTTTCGGAAGGCTATACGACCATTGCCGGTTTTCTGATGTCGGTCGCCGGCAGCATATTATCGGAAGGCGATTCAGTCCCCTTCAACGGGCATATTTTTCGTGTGGAGAAAGTGCATAAACGACGAATTTTGCAGGTGAGAATGGAGAAAACCTGAATAGTTAGTTAAAATTTTTGTTACCGAATGTGACGCTTTAAGAGCGGGTGCAGAGCAACCCTTCCTGACCTGCAATTTGGGATGACTTGAATTCTTTAACTCAGGCTTTAAAATAGATGCAGTTTGATTTTTAAGCAGCCTTCAGATGTCGCAGTCAGGAAGGGTTGCTGTGCACCCGCTCTTTTGTGTCGCATAGGTTTTTCGTATCTTACGGAACAATCAAAAAAATGAGCTTAATCGAACAAGTTTGGGCGCGTGAAATAATGGATTCGCGCGGCAACCCTACCATTGAAGCCGAAGTTATTCTGGAGGATGGGACACATGGACGGGCCGCTGTTCCGAGCGGTGCCTCGACCGGAGAAAATGAAGCCGTAGAGTTGCGCGACGGTGACGACGGCCGCTATCTCGGCAGAGGCGTTCTGAAAGCTGTCGAGAATGTAAACGAAAAGATCAGCCGGGAGCTTGAAGGCCTCGATGCATTGGATCAGACGTTGATAGATGAAACGATGATCACACTCGACGGCACCGAGAACAAATCGGAACTCGGTGCAAATGCGATCCTTGCGGTGTCTCTGGCCAATGCCCGCGCGGCTTCGTCGTTTCTCGAACTGCCGCTTTACCGATATATTGGCGGCGCGAACGCAAAAACTCTTCCTGTGCCGATGATGAACATTCTTAATGGCGGAGCACATGCGGACAACAACGTGGATTTTCAGGAATTTATGGTGATGCCTGTTGGTGCGGAGAGTTTTGCCGAGGCTTTGCGGATGGGCGCTGAAATATTTCACAATCTGAAATCTGTTTTGAAATCGCGCGGCTACTCAACGGGCGTCGGCGACGAAGGCGGCTTTGCACCAAACCTGAAATCTAATGAAGAAGCGGTCGAAACGATTCTCGAAGCAATCGGCAAAGCGGGCTACAATGCCGGCGAAAATGTTATGCTCGCACTTGATCCGGCCGCCAGCGAATTTTACAAAGACGGCTCGTACGCATTTAAAAAATCGGACAACCGCAAACTTTCGTCGGAGGAAATGGCAGCATATTGGACCGATTGGTGCGAAAAATACCCAATAATTTCTATCGAGGACGGAATGGCGGAAAACGATTGGGAAGGCTGGAAGAATCTGACTAATTTGGTCGGTAAAAAGGTGCAGCTCGTCGGCGACGATCTTTTTGTTACAAACGTGAAATTTCTCCAAAAGGGAATTGACGAAAAGGCGGCGAATTCGATCCTAATTAAAGTCAATCAGATTGGCACATTGACCGAAACCCTCGATGCCATCGAGCTTGCTAAAACAAACAATATGACCGCCGTCATTTCGCATCGTTCCGGCGAAACCGAAGACACGTTTATTGCCGATCTCGCTGTTGCAACTAACGCCGGACAAATCAAAACGGGAAGCCTCTGCCGTTCGGACCGGATAGCGAAATATAATCAATTGCTTAGGATTGAAGAAGACCTGGGTAATTCGGCGAAATATCCGGGAAGAAAAGCGTTTTATCAAATCGGTAAATGAACATACGCGAAACGCTCGCATCAGGACAATCAAAGCGAAACACGCTCGCGATTGTCGCGTACATCGGTGATGATCCAAAAAGGTTCGCAGATCTGATGAGTATCTTTTTTGAGGGTGAATACCGCCCGACGCGAGATGAGTATGGAGGCGTCCGATACGATTATCTTTCTGGATATACCGCGAATTGTCTGTGTTTGGCGGGTGTTGAAACGGGTCGCTTTTTATAAAAAGGGAGACCGTCAGGATATGGCGGACGGCTGCGACGAAAGATTTGACTGGAAATTTTTGATTTGGATCTGGAATTATCCGAAAATTTCAAAACCCGTTGTCGAAAATTTGCTTGAGAAGTTTAGAAGTAAAAAAAAAGATTTCTGTATTGAGATCGAGCGCGGAGATCGAAAATTTCCTGCTCGATATTAAACGCTCCTGATAGGTGTATGGAATCGACAAAGGGCCAATATACGATCAGCAACGATAAAGGTCGATTACAGTTGGAACTGATTCAAAAATTCCTTTCGGAAGATTCGTACTGGGCACAGGACCGGACGGTTGATCAAACGCGGCGGGCGATAGAGAACTCTCTTTGCTTTGGCTTGTATCATCAGGAAACGCAAATCGGTTTTGCCCGCGTGATCACTGATTTTGCGACGTTTGCGTATCTCGGCGATGTATTTGTATTGGAAGAGTTTCGCGGGCAGGGCTTGAGCAAATGGCTGATGGAAACGATCATTTCGCATCCCGATCTCCAAGACCTGCGGCGCTGGATTCTAGCCACCCGCGACGCCCATAAGCTTTATGAAAAATACGGTTTTCACGGCTTGAAATTTCCCGACCGCTGGATGGAAAAACCGGCACCGAATGCGTATTGACTAATTCTTACCGCAACTTTGAAAGTGACATTTTCCGGACTCCGTGCTAAGCTTTCATTCCTTCTATAAATTTCAGATAAATTTGGTCGATCATGGTTGAAGAATTCGCATTCGACAATACGGAAGAACGCCGTAAAAACAGGCAAAATGGAACCGGTTGGGTGGAAGTGATCGTCGGCTCGATGTTTTCGGGCAAGTCCGAAGAACTAATCCGGCGTCTCAACCGCGCGCGGATCGCGCGACAGAAAGTGCAGGTTTTCAAACCGATGATCGACGCTCGTTACTCGCAAGAAGAGATCGCTTCGCACTCCGGACAGAAGCATATTTCAATACCGGTTACGACCGCCGCTGAATTGATGAAGAAGATTGAGCCGGATACGCAGGTTATCGGGATTGACGAAGGACAGTTTTTCGACCTGGAACTCATCGAAGCCGTCAATGAACTTGCTAACGCTGGAAAGCGCGTTATTATTGCGGGCCTCGATCAGGATTATACCGGAAAGCCGTTCGAGCCGATGCCGCAGCTTCTATCAACGGCCGAATACATAACCAAAATTCACGCGATCTGCGTTAAATGCGGCGCGACGGCGAATTATACACAACGAACTGTCGAATCGGAACAGCTCGTCGAGGTAGGCGCGGCCGACAAATACGAAGCACGCTGCCGCAAATGTTTTATACCCCATTCGGATGCCCCTACTCCTTTGTAGTCATTCGGAAAAACCGGCAGATTATTTCTGTTTTCCTCTGCGCCCAGCTTTGTCCATAAAATCAATTCGCGCTACAATTACGGCCTCCGACAAATTAACTATTTGTTCCCACGTTTTCTTATCATCCAGTTTCTTTTCGAAGCTGGAAAAGGAGTCCTATAAATGAACGAAGAAATAAACACACGAATTGTTAAAGAAGGATATGGCCATTTTGAAAGCGGGAACATCGCGGCTTTGCTGGATAGTTACGCGGATAATATTGAGTGGAGCACTCCTCCGATCGAAGGAGCGCCTTTCAGCGGAGTCCATAACGGATTAGATGAGGTGAAAGAATTTTTTACCCAACTTGACGGGTCGGAAGAGTTTACGCACTTTGAGCCGACGGAATTCATCGCACAAGACGATAGGGTTGTCGTTTTGGGCAAATCCGCGGCGACAATAAAGGCGACGGGCCGCAGCTTCGAAACGGATTGGGTTCATATCTTTACTGTAAAAGATGGGAAAGTAACGAATTTCCTTGAATTTCTCGATACGGCCGGAGCGGAACGGGCATATCAAAAAGCATCAGCAGTTTAGAAGTTGCGATAAGTCGTGCCGATGCTAGCCAGGCCTAAAACGCCTGGCTTTTTTACTGCGGTCTATACAAACTTAATAACAAATTTTACCTGCGCAGCGTCAGCCTCTAAAATAGAGATATCACGGAGAATTGGAACGATGCACACGCCGCCCATATTTGCGGACCTTCTCAT
>JACDAY010000101.1 GCA_013695195.1 Blastocatellia bacterium
TAGGCTACTTCGATCGTGGCCCGATAGACGCAAAGATGCTCATAATGGGCGGCTCGTGGTCCGCCTATTGGTACAATGGGCGCATTTACTCGTCTGAGATCGCACGCGGCCTCGACATCTTTGAGCTAACGCCGTCAAAGTACCTCACGCAGAACGAGATCGATGCCGCGAAATCAGTTAGGGTAGCCGAATTGAATGTGCAGAACCAGGAGAAAATTGAATGGCCCCGAAAATTGGTCGTCGCGAAGGCTTACGTCGATCAGCTGGAGCGTTCACAGGCTCTGCCACCCGACCGCGTCGCAGCCCTGCGGCAGGCAATTCAAACTGCAGAGAGTTCACAATTGAATCGAAGAGATCTTGGAAAACTCAAAAGCCTCGCTCCGTCGGTGGAGAAGAGTGCCGGCCTGACGAAGCGTGGAATAGACTCATCCCGATTGCGAGCGTTGGCTGATATCCTGAGGAGACCCTCAATTTGATTTCATAGGTTCATTTCCGAGAGGCGCCTACAATAGAATTTCTTCGAAAGGTTTGATCAAAAAATAAGCGAGATTTCTTTAGCTTGTTTCGTCAATTCGATTTTAAGCCGGTGATTGTCTTTATCGAATTCAAACATATGAACGGGATGTCCGTCGATACGAATTTCACGGGGTCTTTGCCGAATGCCGATAGCCTGAATATATAGGGGTTTTTGCCCGTTAAAACTACCCGTATAACTAATATTTAACTTTTCTTTTTGATGCTCGATCCGTGCCTCTTGCCATTCCTTCAATTTATAACCATACCCTTCGCCTGCATCTTGATATAGAATCGCTTTTTCGGTTTTTCCAGGAGAAATTCCGGCAATTACATTCAAAGTTACAACAGCACTCGGCATTTCCCCTGTGTGTTGAATTGTTGACTGAGTTGGAATAACCGCACCTACACGGGCAAAAATCGGGATTCGGTCAAGCGGCGGTTGCAGATAATGAATCTTTCCGCTTTCGATTTTTTCTCCCGTCCACCAATCTAACCATTCCGCTCCGACCGGCAGATAAATTCCGCGTGTCGTCATTCCCTGCTTGACGACCGGCGCGACGAGGATATCATTTCCGACCATGTATTCATCGTCAATAAGATAGGTTTGTTTATCGTCCGGATATTGATACCAGAGCGGGCGCATTACGGGTTGGCCGGTAAGCTCGTGCTCACGAAAAAGCGTGTAAAGATACGGCAGAAATTGATAGCGAAGCTCAATAGACGCTCGATTAATCCGTGTGAAATCATCTCCGAATTCCCACGGCTCTTTGTTTTTGACCCAGCCGACAGAATGCGAGCGTAGAAACGGCGTGAGCGCGGCGGCTTGCAGCCATCGGGCATATAGTTCACCCGACGGCATTTCGTTAAAGCCTCCGACATCGCTTCCAACAAACGGTACGCCAGAAACGCTTAAATTTGCGAGCATCGGAATCGTAAGCGCGAGATGATCCCAGCTTGCGTAATTATCGCCAGTCCAGACCGCAGAATATCTCTGAACCCCGGCAAATCCGGCCCGCGTCAGCACAAACGGACGCCTTTCCGGGGCAAGCTTCTTTACGCCTTCGAATGTGGAACGAGCCATCTGCATCCCGTAAAGGTTGTGATAACGGCGATGAGTGTCGGGAAAGCCGTCACCAGCATGCGGCGTATTAACGGGAAAGGTCTTTGCAGGGTGATGAAAACTTTCGGGCTTTTCTGTCTTTTCGGTCATAAAGGTTGCAGGCTCATTCATATCGGTCCAAAATCCTGCAATTCCTTCGTCAAGATGTTTTTTAAATTGATCGCCAAACCATAAACGCGCTTTTTGATCTGTGAAGTCGGGAAAAGCCGACGCCTTTGGCCAAACATCTCTTTGAAGCTCACTGCTGTCGGGATTTTTTACAAACATGCCCTGTTCTTTACCGTCGGCATAAATCGAGTATTTTTCATCCACTTTTACTCCCGGATCAATAATTAAGACAGTTTTAAAACCGTGGTTTTTAAGATCGGAAATCATTTTTTTCGGATTTGGAAATCGGGTCTTGTCCCATGTAAAAACGCGATAGCCGTCCATATAATCGATGTCGAGATGAATAGCATCGGCGGGAATTTTGCGCGAGCGGAATCCGGCAGCGATCTCGCGTACGCGGCTTTCCGGGAAGTATGACCAACGCGATTGGTGATTCCCAAGCGCCCATATAGGCGGCAATGGCGTTTTGCCCGTAAGATGCGCGTAATCTTCCAAAACCTTTTTCGGGCTTCGCTCGTATCCACCGGTAAAAACGAAATAATCCAGATCGCCGCCGTCCGCGCCGAAAACATATCGCTCCGGCGAAGTTTTTCCCATATCGAAATAAGTGCGAAACGTATTATTGAAATAAAGGCCGTAAGTTTTTCCGTCGTATAGAGCATAGAAAAACGGGATTGATTGATAGATCGGGTCTGTGCCGATCGGATAAGAGAACGTATCGGTATTCCAATTAACGATGTATTGGCCGTGCCGCGACATTCCCGTAAACGCCTTTTCGCCAAAGCCGTAATATGTCTCGACCTCGCTTTTTCTGAGCTTTGTCGTTTGTATTTCACCTGTCGATTTGTCAAAAAGAGTTGGGTGTTTAGTATCGTCTTCTAAAATAGTTTTGCCCGATTCGTCCGTGATCTTTATCGAAAAGGGCGTTTTTCGGATTATTACTTTTGTTCCGTAATAATTGGTCAAGATAATTTCACGTGCGTTCTGCGATATCTTGACCACCGGTGTTTTCCGGTCAAGTGAATAATCGATGGCGTAAGAAAAATCTCTCTCAAAAGCGCCGCTCGGAGCTATTCGGATCCGCACCACGTTAATGTCGAAAAACTCTATAGAAACTTTTGCGCGACTCGAGGTTTCCAGAACGACGCCATTTGTTTTCGGCTGTGAAACCCGCGTTACATTTCCGGCTGTTTGCAACGCCGCCTGTGCGGGAATAAATAGTAATAACAACAAACAAAAAAAAGAGCAGTAATCGGCTGCTCTTTTCTCGATCCAAATTATTTTCAAATTGATCACAGACATTTCCCCGTCATTGCAATTAAATGACCGTGCTTTAATCGGTTGCTACGGTTTCGGCGGCCGCTTATCAGCCGGAACGTTGACGTAAACATCGTCGTAACTTACATAGCCGTCTTTAATAACCGTCGTCATTAAATTATCCTTGTCCACAACCTGAACCTCGAGCAAGATCGCGGGGATCTCTTTCTTGATCACATCGTTCATAAATGGATTTACCCCTTCCAGCGGTTCCTTTTTCGCAAGTTTTATCGCTGCCTCAACCGCACTGCTGGCAAGCGGGATTATAGGCTTGTAAACGGTCATGGTTTGCTTGCCCTCGGCAATTCTTTGCAGCGCGTCTTTCTGCGCGTCCTGGCCGGTGACCAATACGGTGCCTGTCAGCCCTTTCTTGAAAAGCGCGGCGATCGCGCCGCTCGCCGTCCCATCGTTCGAAGCAACAACAGCCTGAATATTATTGTTGTTTTGCGTTAGTGCATTTTCCACAATTTTGAGAGCCTCTTCTGCTTTCCAATCAGTTGCATGTTGATCGGCGACCAACTTGATATCGCCTCGATCGATCGCCGGCCGCAGGACGGCAAGCTGCTCCTTTTTCATTATCAGCGCGTTATTGTCAGTCGAGGCCCCGTAAACCATCACGTAGTTTCCTTTCGGGACCTTTTGCAGAGCGTATTCGGCGATCTTTCTACCGATAACCGGCACCTGGTGTGAAATATAAAGATCGATCTTGTCGGAATTTATCAAGCGATCATAACTTATGACCGGAACACCTTTCGCTTTTGCCTTATCTACCATAGATGCGGCCTGAGTTGCATCATGTGGCGCAATTATCAGGACGTTCACGCCCTGAGTCAAAAGATTGTCAACATCGTTTGCCTGTTTATCGGATCTCTTATTAGCGACGGTAACGACACACTCGACATCCATTTGCTTACAGTGTGCCTCGAATGCTTCTTTGTCGCGCACCCACCGCTCTTCTTCGAGCGTATCCATCGCAAATCCTATTTTTATCTTCGCGCCGGGATTTGCGGGGTCCGCTCCGGGCGCATTTGCGGTTTGCTGCGGAGCTCGTATACACGATGAAATGACCAGTGCAACAATGGCTATGAATAATATTTTGAATTTCATTTAATGATCAACTCCTCTTGAACTATGGTCAAGGCTTTTTCCCAATCATATCAAGTCCCACGGCCGCGACCAATATTACCCCCTTTATTATGTCCTGAAGGTAGCTTTCCAGGTTTATCGAGCTCATTCCATTGTCGAGGCTCGCCATAATAAGAGCGCCCAGACATGCTCCGAACACGGTTCCGCGTCCGCCCATCAAGCTCGTTCCACCGATAACACAGGCCGCGATCGCGTCGAGTTCCTTAAGAGCGCCGGCGTCAACAGTCGCGCTTCCGAGCCGTGCCGTATTTACTATGGCTGCCAAACCGACCAGGGCCCCGAGAAACGCGAAAACCTTTAGTATGACCACCTTGTTGTTGATCCCGGAAAGCCGTGCCGCCTCCGCGTTTCCGCCGACGGCGTAAAGATACCGTCCAAACGTGGTGTTGTTCGTAATAAAGAATCCGATGATGGCAACGAGCACGAAGATCAAAACCGGATTCGGGATGCCGGCATATGAATTCATGACATAAATGAACGCGAGGATCGCCGTGATAGGAAAGATCGATCTCATCATCGCGGTCCCGACGCTACCTTCGCCCAGGCCGTACTCTTTTTGGGCCATCGCGCGGCGGTACGCCATTAACAAAACAAAAACGACAGTAACCATCGCCAAAGCCCAGCCGACCGTCGGATCCAAATAGCTCTGGCCAATATCGATAAACGATTGATCCGAGATCGGAACGGTTGAGCTGTTCGTAATTCCCTTAACAACGCCGCGCCACGCCAAAAGCCCGCCGAGCGTAACGATAAACGCTGGAATGTTGAAGTATGCGGTCAACGAACCCTGCAAAAAGCCGACTGCAATTCCGACGGCAATTGCAGCGACAATCGCGGGCACGATCCCGTAGCCCAAGTTTGTCAGAAAGATCGCCGAAATGGCTCCGGCAAGCCCAAGCAGGGAAC
>JACDAY010000055.1 GCA_013695195.1 Blastocatellia bacterium
CCAGTTGCCTAGCGTCGGCAGCGACGTCGCCAACGCGACCTTGCCAAGCGCATTGCCGCGCTGCAGGCCGACCGCCCGCTGGCCCGCTGTTTCCGCAAGCGCGCTTAGCGAGGCACTTTCAACGCTCGCCCGGTAGTGGGAGGATATGCCGTAAGCGATACCGAGCGCGCCCCAACCGTCGGCATATTGCGGCTCGAGCGCGACCACCTGGCGATACAGCGCGATCGCTTGGTTCTGGCCTTCGCGAGTTGACTGGCCCAGCGACAGTTGCGCCTGCCGCATCAGCGCCTCAATTTGGGGAGTGGGAGGTGCATTCGCCTTGGGCTCCGGGTCTCGCCCGACGAATATCGCTGCTCCGATCACCGCCGCCGCCGCCGCGGTGCCCCCCACCATCACTCGGCGGGACAGGCCGGTCGCGACGGCACCATCCCCACCACCAATCTCGATCTTGCTTCCGTCGGACAGCCGCAGGCGATACCCGACCCGTGTCACTGTCTCGACCACGAATCTTTGCCCCCCGATCCCTTCGGCCAGCCGCCGCAGCCGCGACAGCACGCGATTGATCGCGTCGTCACCGACGATTCTGCCCTCCCAGCACTGGACGATTAAATCATCGCGCGACACCACCGCGCCCTCGGCCTTGGCCAGCGCGACCAGCACCTGCATCACCCGCGGCTCAACGATTTCCTGGTGGCCGTTCGCGCTCACGCTGCGCGTCGCCGGCAGAACCTCTATGTCACCGAGGCGGAACGGCGCTTCATGGGCTAACACGACCGGTGCCATCGGGACCTTTCGACTATCGATCCTGACACCTTATCATGCGGGCGGCGGTGCGGAAACCGTCCTACCGCCCGCGCCCGAAGGCTCAGCGACTGGCCGACCGGGTTTGCTGCTGATTGTCGATCGCTGCGACCTGCCGCGCGACTTCCGCCTTGGCGCGCTTCCGGCACTGGTCGATCGCATCAATCTCATGATGTTCGCGCTTCCCGGCATAGCTTCCGCACGCGAGTTCGGTGGCTCGGCCAATACGCCGCGCGAGCAAACGCCGTCCGTTCGCGCTTGCCAGGTCGGGGCTGCTGACAGCGACGCGTTCGACGGGATCAGCATCGGCCTGGCCAGCCGCTGGGGCAGCGGCGATGGCGGCGATAGCGACAATCGCCAGGTGGAAATTTCTCATCATCGGTCTCCTTGGCGCGCCCATCGCGCCGACCAACCGAGATTGAGCGAGCCAGCAATCGCTGGCGTGGCGGAGGAACCGACGATCGACCGATGCGGAACCGATTTATTGCCGATGAACTGCGCTCCGCACTCTTGGCCGATGATCTTACTGCCTAGCTGTGATTTAGAATGACGGCTTTGGGTCGAAAGCGGACATTCATTCAGCCAGCCCGCCGATCGCCGACCATGCCCCCTCCGGCGCTTCGCGCTACCTCCCTTCGCCGACATACCCCCGCATGGCATTCCATTCGCGTTCCGCGAACGGAGCCTTGAAGCCATCCTTCGCCATTCGCGTGCCGCGAACGGAGCCTTGAAGTAGCCTCCGCCCCTGGGAGGGGGAGGGGCTAAGCCAAATCGCCCCTCCCTTACTGCTGGGGGAGGTGGCGCGAAGCGCTGACGGAGGGGGCGCGACCGGGCACCGATGCACCGAGGGAGCCTCGATGCCGCCCAGCGATCAGTGCTTTGTTATTGCGAATGTTTCGCAATTAGCTATTCAGCGGGCATGAATTCCCTTCCGGCGTCGAAGATGATCCTGTGGGCGGTGCTGGCGGTGCCGGCGGCGTGGTCGGTGCTTCGTTATGCGACGGCGCCGGACATCTGGCCCGGCGATTTGCTGATCCCGACCGGGTTATGGTCGGCGCGGATGATCATCGTCGCGCTGATGCTGACGCCGCTCGGCGCGCTGTTCCCGACGAGCCGCGCGGTCAAATGGCTGATCCGCCACCGCCGCGCGTTCGGGGTGGCGGCGTTCGGCTATGCCATGCTGCACCTGATCTTTTACGTGCTCGACATGGCGAGCGTCGCGGCGATGCTGGCGGAGATTGGCGCGCCGGGCATCTGGACTGGCTGGCTTGCCTTATTGTGCCTGGTGCCACCCGCGCTGACCAGCAGCGACGCGGCGATGCGGCTGCTTCGCCGTGGCTGGAAGCGGGTCCAGCGGCTGGCCTATCCGGCGGCGATCCTGACCTTGCTCCACTGGGTCTTGGTCCATGATGGAATGACCACAGCATTGGTTCATTTTGCGCCGTTATTATGTCTCCAGGCTCTGCGGCTGGCCCGCCTGTTCAATCGCAACTTCACTCAAAGGAAGACCATATGATCCTGCGTATTCTCCCGATTGCCGCCGCGCTGTCGATCGTTGTTGCCGCAAGCCCCGCCGCAGCGACCGGCAAGATGAATTGCGATGCCCCGCAAAAGCAGTGGAAGAGCATCGCCAAGCTCCAGGCCGATCTCGTCAAGCAGGGCTGGCAAGTGCGCAAGGCCAAGGTCGATGGCGGCTGCTACGAAGTCTATGGCACCGATCCGCAAGGCAATCGCGTCGAGGCCTATTTCCACCCGGTGAGCTTCAAGAAATTGCTCGTGTCGCGCCGCGGGGAAGTGCTGTTCCGCGCCAAATAGGGTTCAAGCTTCTTGGTGGGTCGGCGAGACGGGATCGGAAAAACCAGCGCTTTCCACCGTGCAATCACGCACGCTTGGGGTGATGGCTCCGATCCGCGAACTCCCATACGGCCCGCAGCCATCATCGCTGCAACCAGGGCCGGACAGATGGCAGCATCCGACTATGCGTCACCTCCAACA
>JACDAY010000107.1 GCA_013695195.1 Blastocatellia bacterium
CCGCCCCGAATATTACAAATTCGACCAGTGGTTTTTCCTGAAAATGTATGAGATGGGCCTGGCGTACAAGCGTCTAACACAGGTCAACTGGTGCGAGACGGACCAGGCGACACTATCGAATGAACAGGCAAGCGGCGGGCTGTGCTGGCGCTGCGGAAATCCGGTAACCAAGAAAGATCTGGAACAATGGTTTTTGAAAACAACGGCATATGCTGACGCTCTGCTGGATGACATGGCCGAGGTAGAATCGGGATGGCCCGCAAATGTTATCAAACGTCAACGAGATTGGATCGGCCGCTCCGAAGGCGCGTATGTCGATTTCGAGGTTCGGACGCAAGTCGGATCGGATGACGGATCGGGTCACATCCGCGTGTTTACCACTCGTATCGACACGATCTTTGGAGCAAATGCAATAGTTGTCGCGGCCGAACATTCGGTGGTCTTCGGGCACCTTTCCGGATTTTCAAACGATGTGTTGCAGAAAATTCAGAAAATTCGTGCGGAGAAGCTAAACCCGACCGACCACGAAACCGACGCCATAAAAGACGGCATCGACACTGGTTTAAAGGCGATTAATCCTTTCAGCGGCGAAGAACTGCCTGTCTGGATTGGCAACTACGTAATGATGGAATACGGTACGGGAGCCGTGATGAGCGTTCCTGCTCACGATGAACGCGACTTTGAATTTGCAAAAAAATTCGGCCTGCCGATACAAACCGTGATTGAATCGCAGAGACGCCGAGACGCCGAGTCAGTACCACCTGCGGTAGCGGGTGGCTTAACATCAGCATTTACAGACCACGGCGTGATGATTAATTCTGACGGATGGAGCGGTAAAACCACCGAAGCCGCAAAAGTTGAAATGGCGGCTTATGCAATGGAACACGGCTTTGGCGAAACGGCCACGACCTATCGCATCCGTGATTGGGGAATTTCGCGGCAGAGGTTCTGGGGCTCACCGATACCTATAATCTATTGTGATTCGTGCGGCGTGGTGCCGGAAAAATACGAAAATTTGCCGGTCAAATTGCCCGAAACCGCTCCGTTTACCGGAACGGGCGAATCTCCGCTGGCAAAAGTATCTGAATTTTACGAAACTAAGTGTCCCAAATGCGGAGAGTCGGCAAAACGAGAAACCGACACGATGGATACTTTTGTCAATTCCTCCTGGTACTATTTCCGGTATCTCGATCCAAAAAATCCCGAGATGCCGTTTTCGCCCGAAGCAGCGGCTTATTGGGCGCCGGTAGATCAATACATCGGTGGCGACGATCATGCCGTCATGCATCTCATCTACACGCGTTTCTGGACAAAAGTAATGCGCGATATCGGCCTCGTCAAATTCAGTGAGCCGATAAAGCGGCTTTTGACACAGGGAATGGTTGTCGGCGAAACGTTTTTCGATTTTTCAGATGGAGAAACAGGGAAAAAAATATATCATCTGCCGCAGGCGGTAACGGTTACGCGCGATACGAAGGGAAAGATCATTGAAGCGAAATCGGCCGATGGCAAGCCTTTGAAACACGCGGTCGAGCGGATGTCGAAATCAAAAGGCAACGGGGTAGATCCGGATGAAATGATCGAGATCTACGGCGCGGATGCTGCACGGCTGTTCGTATTGTTCGCGGCACCCATCGAAAACGAGCTTGTCTGGCATGAATCCGGAATCGAAGGCGCGGTAAGATTTTTGCAGCGGGTGTGGCGGATCGTTTTGAAATGGAAAGGCGTCTTGTCAGAACCATCTGCGGTAGCGGATGGTTTAACTCCGTCGATATCGAACATTAATGTTCAACCGCTCGCTACCGCAGGCGGTTCTGACCCTGCTCGGAAATTGCGTCAAAAGACACATCAAACAATAAAACGAGTAGAAGACAATTTTGAGAGCCTTCAATTCAATACCCCTGTCGCGGCTTTGATGGAGTTGTCGAATGCCATATCCGATTTTAATACCGAGCCGGACCAGGCTTCGGAAGAAGATATCCGCGCCGTCAAAGAGGCGATCATGAGCCTGGTATTGATGCTTACTCCTTTTGCTCCGCATACCTCCGAAGAGCTTTACAGCCAGATTACCGGCAACGACGACGGCATTCTGGCAAACGGCGCCCGGTTTCCCGAATACAGTAAAGAGCTTACAAAAGCCGATGAGATCGAGATACCTATACAGATTAATGGTAAGCTTCGTTCGCGGCTTTTGGTTTTGCCGGAAATCAGGGACGAAGATTTGCAGGAGCTGGCGATGAGTGATGAAAAAGTGCGGGAATATACTTCCGGAAAGGAAATAGTGAAGGTCGTCATTGTCCCAAAACGATTGATAAGTATAGTAGTCAGAGGATAATCTGAACCTTAATGCCCGGTTTTTCGTTTTATCCTTGATTGAAAAACATAAAAAAACTAAAATCGTTCGTTGAAGAGCAGCAAAAAAACCGCCCAATATATGTCAACATAATTGATTTAGTATTTTTCACGATTTTTCAGTGTAAAATGCAAGCAAGAGATGAAAGAGTGCCAGCTTTGTAAAAATTGTTACACCGACGAGGTCGCCACCTGTCCGAAGGACGGGATGCCGACAGCGCACACCATCCCTGGTGAGCCTGTGCTTGAGGGAAAATATCACCTCGAATGCCGCATCGGCCAGGGCGGTATGGGCGTCGTTTATAAAGCCCGACATGCTTTTTTGAAGACGCAGCTTGCGATAAAGATAATCTTGCCGGATCTGGTCGGAAACGATCCGCAGCTGGTTACGCGCTTCCGGCAGGAAGCTTTGGCGGCAGCTGCGATCCGTCATCAGAATGTCGTCGGCGTTACGGATTATGGCGTTATTCAGGGCGCGATCCCGTTTCTCGTAATGGAATATGTCGATGGTGATTCCCTGCATGATCTTTTAGCGAGGGAAAAGGTTATGTCGCCGGAGAAGGCTCTTGAGCTGATGTCGGCGATCTGCTCGGGCGTAGGCGCCGCGCACCATCAGGGAATCGTTCACCGTGATCTGAAACCGCTAAACATCATGATCTGCAGGGACAAGCCGAATCTTTCCCAGGCAGTTAAAATTCTTGACTTCGGACTGGCCAAGATCAAATCAGGCGAATTGCTGGGTTCGTTTATTCAAGCCCAGACCACCGGATTGATGGGCTCGCCGTATTATATGGCGCCTGAACAATGGGCCGATGACGACCCGGATTCGCGTTCGGATATTTACTCGCTCGGCATAATGCTTTTCCAGATGCTTACGGGCGACGTTCCTTTTAAAGGTTCGTCCATTCCCGCGATCATGAAGAAGCACATTAGCGATCCGCCGCCGACCTTTGCCGATATCGGCATCCATCTGCCGATCGAGGTCGAACAGGCCGTCCGGCATACCCTACAAAAGGAAAAGGATAAACGCACAGCGTCAGTTGAGCATATGATCGCCGAGCTGAGAGCGGCTGTCGAGCCTGCCGGTATTTATTCGACGTCGGGTGGAGCACTACCCGTTGCGCCGCTTAATATTCGGACAAATCCGCCTCAATCCAGAGTTTTCGTCGATAATATAGCCGTCGGACAAAGCAGGGACGATGGCTGGATAACGCTAAACGGCATTCAAACCGGGAATCATTATCTTAGAGTTAGCCACGATGGCTTTGAAGATTGGATCGGCGACGTTAACTTTGACGGACGTCCGCAGCAGGTTCATGCGGAGCTTAGATCGGGCGAGGGTAAGATTCCGAAACCTGCGGCGGCAACCGGTGCTCTAAACGCAAGCTTGCAGCACAACACACCACACAATTTCTCATCGACGCGTGAAAATGAAAGCGATATGCTAAAGACCTCGGTGCAGCAGTGGGATACCGGAAATCAGAGCGTCGCCGTTCAATCAATGCCGCCGAAGAAACGGTTCTTTTCACCGCTTGTCATTGCTGGAATCACACTGCTCGGACTTTTCCTGCTTGGCGGCGTAGCAA
>JACDAY010000121.1 GCA_013695195.1 Blastocatellia bacterium
AAAATGCCTTTTGAAGTCAGATATGCTTCGTAAACACCTTTCGCAGCAGGAGCAGCATTCCTTCCGCCGAACCCGGAATTTTCGATCAGGGCAATTACGGAAATTTCAGGTTTATAAGCCGGTGCGAACGAAACAAACCACGCGTGATCCTTGTTTCCCCCAACGTCCTTACCCAATTCCGCAACCTGTGCGGTTCCCGTTTTGCCGGCAATGTCAAATTCCGGTATTTTAATTCCGGCCCCGGTTCCGCCGTCATTCACAACGGCCCACATGCCTTTCACGACCAAATCGTTTTGTTCCGGCGTCATCTCAATTATTTTCGGCTCGGGACGTTGAAAGCCGAATCCTTCACGGCCGTGAACAAAACTAAGATCTCCTTCTTCTCCGACAGATCCAACAGACTTAAATTCCTTAAGGAAATGCGGGACGTACATCCGGCCTTGGACTCCTATGCTTGCGACTGCACGCAGCATCGATATCGGCGTTACAACTACTGTGTCCTGGCCGATTCCTGAATAAACAGTACGGATATCGCTCCAACGGCCTTCGCGTTTTTCGATGATCGGCTTCCAGCTTTTTGGCGTCTGGCTGATCTTTTCGTTCGGCAGGTCGATGCCCGTCCGCTTATCGTAATCGAAGGTTTCAACCATTTGGATTATTCCCTCGATCTTCATTTTTAGTGCCAGGCGGTAATAATAACCGTCGCAGGATTTGGTAATAGCGTAAGACAGCGGCGGCGAGCCGTGGCTGCCCATGCACCGCGTGAATTTATTGCCGATCTGAATGCCTCCGCCGCATGCCAGGTTGGAATTCTTTACGGTGATTACGCCTTGCTGCAAACCGGCAACCGATTCGGGAATTTTCCAGGTCGAGCCGGGCGGATACCTGCCTTGTATTGCGCGATTGAAAAGCGGCCTTTCCTCGGCTTGCCAATACGCGGCGATTTGTTTGCGGCCTTCGGTAGTTTTACTGCCCTGGACAAAAATATTCGGATCGAACGACGGCGCCGAAGCCATAGCGAGTATCTCGCCGTTGTTCGGGTCCATCGCGATAATTGTTCCACGTTTGGATGAGGATGCCGCCAGCTGCTGCTCGGCGGCGTTTTGCAGGTCGAGATCGATCGTCGAAACCATATCCTGTCCGGCCTGCGGCTGGACGACCTCGATCTCGCTTTGAACTCGGCCGCGACTGTCGACGATCACCTTTCTATAGCCCGGCACGCCACGCAAAAACTCATCATACGATTGTTCCAGCCCGCCTTTTCCGATAATATCGCCCGGACGAAGGCTCTTCGATTTGTACTCCTCGGATTCCAGCTGTTTCGGACTTATTTCACCGACATATCCTAGTATATGCGCCATGTTCATGCCATGTGGATAGAAACGCTGTGGCTGCAGCTCAACCCGTAATTCCGGATATTCCAGCGAATGCGATTCGACCCAGCTGATGTCCTGCATCGTCGCATTTTCCTTCAGAACCATCGTTTCAAAATCGTTTTGTTTCTTGATCAGATTCAAGCGTTCGATGACAATAGCGGTCTCGAGACCCAGGCCCCGGGCATAATCGCCGACACGTTCATTGACATCGATTTTCTTGATCGGCTCATTCGACAGGACAACGTTAAAAGTCGGGCGCGAATCCACAAGTATTTTGCCGTTTCGGTCAAAAATAGCGCCCCGCGGTGCAGGTATTGGTATAAGGCGAATACGCTGGTTTTCGGCCCTTTCGCCGTAGTATTCGCCCTGAACGACCTGCAAATAATACAAACGAGCGCCCAGAATTGAGAGCAGTACAAATGCTATGATCTGTACAGCTACGATTCGGAGACCAAGGTTCTGTGCATTTTCGTTAAGCTTCATAAAACTGACTTTGCTGAATCCCGGAGTGAATTACTTACTTAATCTTATTGGATTTCGCCTGCGGGTTTGCCGGCGAGTGGGAAACACATCGCGTTTTTTGCTCCGTGCTCTTTCAACCAAAACAAAATCGAGGAAAAGGTAAATGATTGTTCCCGCAATCGTAGTACCGATAAGCGTGTAGGAAATGATGACCACAACATTCCCTGCCGGCTCCTGGCCGAGCATCCTGTGCATACCGTAATAGACCAGATCGTCCAGCAAACACGCACCCGCTATGACGGGGATGCGTAGCAAAAGGTTGTCCATATAGACCCGTCTCGCCAGTTCCGAAACCATGTAGGCAATCAATGTTTTGGAGAAACCGTTCGAGCCTAAAAGCCCGCCACTCAAAGCATCGACCGCAAGGCCCGCGAAAGTGCCGAAAAAGATCGCTTTAAAAGCGTCTCTTTGCAGAGCCGCATAAACGATGATGATCAGTGGAAAATCGATATATGCCAGCGGCTCAGCAATATTTCGAAGCGTCCACTGAAGGAGTATTGCGAGTATCAGGGCGATTGTGATCTTTACTTGATCCATTCTCTTTTAAGTTTCGAGTTTCGAGTTCCGCGTTTCGAGTTGCAAATGCATTTTTATTACTCAAATTTTCGACCCTTCAATTCGGATTGTTTCAGATATTTCATAAAACCACCTGTCATTCGACCTGTTCCATTCAAGTATGACGACTTCACGTGCCTTTTTCCACGCTTCGATAACTTCAAATCTCTCGATAATTGGCATTTAAATCATTCCATTTAACTATCAAAGGTGGATAAACTCGAAACTCGAAACTCCGAACTCAGAACTTATTTTTCTTTCACGGCGTTCGGCAGCTTTTGTTCGAATTCTATTCGTTCGGGTGCTTCATAAATCAGGATTCCTACTTCCTGCATGGAGTCGATTCCCGCACTTGGACGGATAAATATCTGATGCGGCACGGTTGCCGAGCCAGATTTTACCTCAACGATCTCACCGACTTTCAAACCGGCGGGGAAAATTCCGTCTTGTCCGGTGGTATAAACAACCTGGCCCGGCTGAACATCGACGCTTCCTGATACGTAGCGCATTTCAAGAAGGTCTTTTTTGCTCGTACCGCTAACCACGCCGAGCACGTTCGAGTTGCTTATCTCGCCGACCACTGCACCTAACCCGGACTTGTCGCGTGTAATTAAATCGACTTGTGCAGTCAATGGGCTTACGGCAGTCACCCGCCCGACCAGGCCTCCGTCGGTTACGACAGGCATATTTAATTTTATGCCGTCGAGGCTGCCGCGGTTAATGATGGAAGAGTCAAACCAGATGGAAGGGTCGCGCCCGATTATGCGTGCGGTCAAAACTTTATACTTGCTTTTTTCCTTGAGCTCGAGCAGTGCCCGAAGCCGGGCGTTTTCGGAGGTTAGATCTTCGTTTCCTTTAACCTCGACCTCAAGCTCCTGGACACGCTGCTTTAGAAAATCGTTTTCACTCTGTGCGGAACGCAGATTAGAGATAGAGCCAAAGTAATTTGAGAGGGCCGAGCTGATCGTCGTAACAGGAGACTGCACAAAATCCGCGGCAGTTTGCGACCAAACCCTGATAATTCTTTGGCCGGAGGTGAACTCCTTTGCCTGGAACGCCATCAATAAGAAATTGCCCAAAAGCAGAGCGATCACCAGCCAGGGTGTCAATCTCCATACTTCTTTTTGACTTCGCTCAGCCATCTCTTTTAGTCCAAAGTCCCTAGTACAAAGGCCAAAGTTTTTTTGATTCGACTTTGGATTTTGGACCTTGGACTTTGGACGTACTAGCTACCTGTCATTAACGAATTATCCCATTTGACGCGTTTCAGCAGTTCGATGTCTGAAAGCATTTTACCGGTGCCGAGAACTACCGAAGAAAGCGGATCGTCAGCGATCACAACCGGCAGGCCGGTTTCGATGGTCAGGCGTTTATCGAGGTTTTTGAGGAGAGCTCCGCCGCCGGTTAAAACTATCCCGCGTTCGACGATGTCGGCGGAAAGTTCCGGAGGCGTGCGTTCAAGAGCAACGCGGACGGCATTTATGATAGTGGAAACGGCATCAGACAAGGCTTCGCGAATCTCTTCGTCCGTCATTGTTATCGTTTTCGGGATGCCTTCTATAAGGTTTCTTCCGCGAACATCCATCGACAGAGGTTCTTCGAGCGGAAACGCGCTGCCGAGCGCGATCTTGATTGCTTCGGACGTGCGCTCGCCGATAAGCAGATTGTATTTACGCTTGATGTATTGCGTGATCGCTTCGTCCATTTCGTTGCCGGCAACACGCACGGCCCGCGAATAAACGATACCCGAAAGCGAAATAACGGCAATGTCGGTAGTTCCGCCGCCTATATCGACGACCATGTTTCCGTGCGGCTCGGTAATCGGCAGGCCGGCACCGATCGCGGCGGCCATTGCTTCCTCGACGAGATAAACTTCCGAAGCCTTCGCACGATAGGCCGAATCTTCGACAGCACGTCGTTCGACCTGTGTGATCTCGGACGGAATGCCTATTACAACACGTGGCCGCACCCAGGATTTTCCGTTATGAGCCTTCCGGATAAAATGCTGGAGCATCTTCTCCGTAACTTCAAAATTGGCTATCACCCCGTCCTTCATCGGGCGGATCGCAACGATATTGCCCGGCGTGCGTCCCAGCATTTCCTTTGCATCGCGGCCGACCGCTTCTACCTGATTAGTAACTTTGTTGATCGCGACGATCGATGGTTCGGAAACTACAATTCCGCGGCCCTTTGCATAAACGAGCGTGTTTGCCGTTCCAAGATCGATTGCCAGATCGCTTGAAAATAAGCTAAATAGAGATTTTAGTGCCATTACGATTAACTTTCCGTGTAAAAATAAGCTGCTGCAAGATTATTGAAGAAAGAGGAGAACCCGCTCCAAAAAAGCTGAAAAGTCGGGATTTTACGAGTAGATGTTCGCCCCAGGACGTTCAAATTATAAGCATACAAGTTCTATCACAAATTTGCTATCAAAAATACGAATTTTTGTTTATTTTTTTGAAAATGTCGGGTTATTTCAAAATTCCGGTTCCTGAAAGTTGGTTTTTGAGTATATCACAGATATTTTGCTCCAAATATTGAGGTTTCGATTAAGGGCAATTCTAATTTTCTGCGACAAAATCCAAATCCTCGATGTCTTCCGGAGTGGAGAGTATGCTGGGCGGAAAAGCACGGCGTTTCGCTGAAAAATTCATCAGATAAACCCCTCGGGCTGCTACATTTTTGAAACGATAATACCCGAACGGGTTGGTAACAGCCGAGATTCGCTCCCCGTTCCCGTCTGTGATAGTAACAATTGCGTTATGATGGCCGCGGCCATCCGCTCGAAGTAATCTTCCCGTGACAGAAACAAATGCCGCAGCGGGCGGCAAAGTCGAAACGACCGCAAAAGGTGAGAACATCGAAACACGCGCGTAGATGGTTCGGGTCACAAAATCACGCTGCGGAATTGCCGAGGTTCTATCGGCCCACATTCCATTTTCAAACTGCAGAATTTGCGCGGCGTTGAAACCAGACAAGCCGACGCTTGCCGGCAAAGTGATCTTTACTTGAATGTCGTCCGTGAAGCCGGCCGTCGTGAGAATTTCACGAGGCATATTCAACAAACTAACACCGGAGGGGAGCGTGGGAAGTCCGAGAATTGAAATCGGCGTCGAAACGGTGGTACCGGAGCGAAACCCGTTGCCGAAGCGAACCGCCGTTGTCCTGTTAAGCGCAAAAAATCCATCATTTGCGAGCGGATTCGTGCCATAGCCGTAACGAACGATTCCAAAACCAGTAATTGATTCTATTATGGTGCGCCCAACAGCAATGATCTTTCCGTCTGCCTGAATCGCAACGCTATTCGCCGAATCGGAACCCGGGCCGAGCGCCGTGGTTAGCCGTCCATCGCCGTCGAAACTTGTATCCAAAGTGCCGTCGGGGTTCGTCCGGACAACTGCAAAATCGTTGTTTGACCCATTATTGCTAAAGCCGGCTGCAACAATTTTTCCGTCGGATTGAATCGCTACGCCTAATGCAATATCGGCACCCGGGCCGATAGCAACGACGGTCGAACCATTCGTTCCAAAGCTCAAATCCAAACTTCCGTTATGATTATACCGGGCAAGCAAAAAATCGTTTGGACTGCCATTGCGGATGCATCCGGCAATGACGATTCTACCGTCGGGCTGTAACGCCAACGCGAAAGCCTCGTCCGTCTCGGGGCTGAAGGCACTTGTAACGATGCCGTCAAAATCAAAACTCGTGTCGAGAATCCCGTTCTGGTCATAACGAAGAATAGCAGTGTCAGTGGTTGGGCCATTAAAATAATAACCGGAGACGACGATTTTGCCGTCCATCTGGATCGCAACACCGTAGCCGAATTCCTGGCCCGTCCCGACGGCTGTGGTTACGACACCATTGCCTGCTCCCGAATTTCCGTCAAATGTGGAATCGAGAGACCCGTTTGATTCGTAACGCACCACAGCAAAGTCATTATTAGATCCAACGACACTATACCCGGCAACAACTATCTTCCCGTCCGGCTGAACCGCTACGCTGCGGGCGGTTTCCGAACCACTGCCGATCGGCGTTATCGCGATGCCGTCGCCGTCAAATGTGGCGTCGAGCGTGCCGTTCGTATTGTAGCGAACTACTGCAAAATCTGTGTTTGATCCGTTGGAAGTGCGTCCGGCAACGATAATTTTGCCATCGGGCTGAATCACCAAGCCATAGGCTTCTTCGTCGCCTGAGCCTATAGGTGTAATCACAATTCCGTTGCCGTTATTGGCACCGTCGAACGTATCATCTAACGTTCCGTTCGGATAGTAACGCATGATTACAAAGTCATTATTCGACCCGTTACTGTTGATACCGGCAACTACAATCCTGCCGTCGGGTTGCACCGCTACTGCTTGAGCGATGTTAACAGCACCGGCCATTTGGCTGATTACAATCCCATCCGAGTCAAATGTAGTGTCCGGCGTCCCATTGGAAAACGGAAACGGAATAGACCCATATACTGCTTTGATTTCCGATGCAAAGAGAGCTCGGTTGTGTATCTGCACTTCATCGATCAGACCGCCGAAAAAATTGGCCGATGTGGTCGAATCCGTACCGATTCTTAAGGGAACGGAATTGGCCGGAAAGCTTCCTATTAGTTCATCGCTGATACTATTAAGTACACCATTAATGTAAATGCGAATTCTGGCACCGTCGTAGGTTGCTGCAACATGTGTCCATATGTTTGTGCTCAGTTCTGCCTGGTTTTGAAAAGATTCGCTGCCAACTCTTAGCCTCAGTTTGCGGTTTGAAATCTCGAAAGAATAACCGTCATTTCCGCCGCTGGTTTGTTTATCGATAATTTTGCCGCTTAGAAAGCTAGTCGGATAAATCCACGCCTGCACGCTGATCCGCTCGGTGATATCAAGCGATGGCGAATCGGAAATTTCTACATAATCATTTACACCGTCAAAGTTAAACGCGTGTCCGATCTTTCCGATCCCAAAACCTGCTCCATTTCTCAGAGTTCCATTATTCCCGTTAACCGATGTGTCAAACGCATTCGCCTCACCCCGGTACCAGCCGGCCAGCCCAGCCAAACCCGGAGCGGCGAGAGCATCGATCTGGCCGCGAATCTCTCCGCCGGGATAAACGGATGTCCCGATATTGAAATACCACAACCCTGCTTTCAGGTTCGCCGCCTGGATTGCAGTAACAGGAAAAACTTGTGTGAAATTGCCGCCCGGCAAAGTGAAAATGGCGGCGGCGGTTCGTCCTCTCGGCGCCGGCCCGTGAATGTTTGCGGCCGTCTGAGCGCCACTCAATCCCGCAACATAAATCGTCACGGTTACCTGTGTTTCCGCCGTGTTTAATATTACGGTGCCAACCCCGGCGGCGCTGGATGAATTCACCGGCGTCGCTTGAGTTCCATTGATGTCCGACGTGAATGTAGTGTCTGCAAAAACCGAAAGATGAGCAAAGAATATAAAACCAAATAGAATCGCGGCAAATTGAATTGCAACAGATCTTTTGCTCGTTTTGCGATGACTCAACGGTGAGAAAATAGAAGGTATAGATATTGGCATACAGCAATCCTTATCAGCCAAATACCGATTAAGCAGCGTTTTATTCCTTGCCGTTTCCCTCCTTCATGCTTAAATTTTCCGCCCGCTGCGAGGCATTATCGAATTGCGGCAAAATGATCGGCGGTTCCGAAGCTTCACGTTCCAGGGCCGCATTTAAAACGTCGCTCACGCGGGTGGCAGGAATGATCTCCAGTTCTTTGCGAACATCTTCGGGGATTTCCTCCGTGTCGGGTTCATTTTGGGCGGGCAGAATTATCCGGCGAATTCCGGCGCGGTGGGCGGCCAAAACTTTTTCCTTCACGCCGCCGACTGGAAATACCAGGCCGGAAAGCGTGATCTCGCCGGTCATCGCCGTATCCGAACGTACCTTTCTTCCGGTGTATAGAGACGCGAGAGCAGAAGCCATTGTTACGCCGGCGCTGGGGCCGTCTTTCGGGATAGCTCCCGCCGGAACATGCACATGCACGCCGTTCTGCTTGATAGCTTCGGCATCGATGCCGAGCTCGGACGCGTGAGACCAAAGGTAGCTGCGGGCCGCCTGTGCCGATTCCTTCATTACCTCGCCGAGCTGCCCGGTCAGCGTTAAACCACTGCCGCCGGGAAGAGCTGTAGCTTCAATAAACAGCACTTCGCCGCCCATTTCCGTCCACGCCATGCCTGTCGCCACGCCGGCGGGAAGCTCTTTTCGGGCTTCCTCCGGGTAAAAACGCGGCGAGCCGAGATAGCCTTTCACGTCGTTTGCCGTGATCGTTATTTTGTCTGTGGAACCTTCAGCAACCTTCAGGGCGATCTTGCGGGCAAGATTTCCGATCGTACGCTCAAGCTGGCGGACACCGGCTTCGCGGGTATATCTGGCGGTCAGAAGATCGATCGCGTCGTCCGTGATCTCCAATTGTTCGGGCGTCAGGCCGTTTTCCGTTATCTGCCTCGCAATCAAATACTGCTTTGCGATATTCAGTTTTTCGCGGTCGCTGTAACCGGCAAGCTGGATAATCTCCATCCGGTCGCGAAGCGGAACCGGAATCGGCCCTAGCTGATTAGCCGTGGCGATAAAGAAAACCTTCGAAAGGTCGAACGGCAGATCGATATAATTATCGCGAAAAGTATCGTTCTGCGCCGGGTCGAGAATCTCGAGCAAAGCGGCCGACGGATCGCCGCGATAATCGTTGCCGAGCTTGTCGATCTCATCAAGCATCATCACCGGGTTATTAACACCGGCACGCCGCAAAGCTTGAATAATGCGGCCCGGCATCGCTCCGATATATGTTCGGCGATGCCCGCGAAGTTCGGCCTCGTCGCGCATTCCGCCGAGCGACATTCTTTCGAATTCGCGTCCGAGTGCGCGTGCAATCGAGCGGCCAAGGCTGGTTTTTCCGACTCCGGGCGGGCCGACAAACATGAGAATCGGGCTTTTTCCGTCCGGACGCAGCTTTACGACAGCCAGCGATTCCAGAATGCGCTCCTTAATATCCTCGAGACCGTAATGGTCTTCGTCAAGAATCTTTCGGGCCTCACTGAGGTCGAGTTTTTCCTCACTCGATTTTCGCCACGGAAGTTCCAGCACGAATTCGAGATAAGTTCGGATAACATGATAATCCGGCGCAGTTTGCGGTAAAGCCTCCATCCGCTTCAACTCGCGGTCGGCTTCCTTGCGAACGTCGTCGGGCAGATCGGCCGTTTCCAGTCTTTCCCGCAGCTGGGCTCCTTCGGCTTTTTCGCCTGATTCATCTTCGCCGAGTTCCTTCTGAATCGCCTTCATTTGCTGGCGCAGAATATAATCACGCTGCGATTTATCCATCTCGGTCTGCGCCTCGGTCGCGATCTTGGAGCGGATCTGCATGATCTCAAGCTCTCTCGCGAGTGAGACATGCGTGAGCGTTAAAAGCTCGTCAACCGTATTCGATTCGAGCATTTTTTGCTCGGTTTCGACACCGAGATCAAGTACGGAAGCCAGAAAATAAGAAAGCTGTACCGGATCGTTCTGCGTCATAACCGCCATCCGAATCTCTGGCGGAATATTAGGCAGAAGCGCCAGAGCTTCTTGGATCATACTCTGAATATTGCGCTTTAGAGCTTCGATCTCTTCGGTATCAACAAACGTTAAAGCCGGCAGTATTTCGACTCGCGCCTTTAAAAACGGTTGCTCCTGGATCCATTCCGTAACGCGGAAACGATCCATTCCCTGGACGATAAGCTGCATAATGCCCTCGTTTCGCATCATCCGCTTGATGTTAACGACCGTGCCGATCTGATAAAGATCTTCGTATTTTGCTTCGTCGCCGGTAACGTTCTCGGTTTTGGTCGTGATGCATGCGATGAGCTTTTCTTCGGTTGCAAGCGACGCTTCAACGGCCTTCTTTGAGCGTTCGCGCCCAACAGCGAGCGGCACAACCGTCTCTGGAAAAAGTGTCGTGTTCTGCAGCGGCAAAACCGAGATCTCAAAAGTCTGCGGCATTGCGGCCGCCGGTTTCTCACCTTGCTTTTGTGTGTTTTCTTCCACCATAAATTTTTACCCTTTGTCTGATATGCTTTCGCAGCTCACGGTTTTTTCACAGCTCCTTTTCTCAAATGAATTATCAGCAGGCCATTGTCGAACATATGATCGAGACTTACGCCGTCTATTGGCGCGGGAAAACTCAGCGTTTTCTCAAAACTGCTGTAAGTTATCTCCATCTGCTGATACGAAAAACCGACAGCGATCGATCTATCCTTGCGGCAGCCCGCAAGGTATAAAACGTTCCCCTGCACATCTATCTCAATGTCTTCAACGGAAACACCGGCCAACTCGACCTTCACAACCCATCCGTCCGGTGTCTGATAGACGTCCGCCGCCGGATACCACGGCTTGGCCGAAGGATGTGCGTTTTTCGACGAGCCGAGGAATTGAAAATAACGATTGGTCAGTTTTGCCATTTTTCAGTGGTCAATTGTCAGTTGTTGCCGACGACTGCTTACTTTTTACTCCAAAAAGAGCTTCCGCTCGAGATTTCTTCCAACGTCTCAGCGATCTCGCGCTCGTCTTCCATTTCGAGGGCGATATCGGCGATTGCGATGATGCCCGCAAGACGGCCGTTGTCGTCAACGACCGGAATGCGCCGGATTTGTTTATCGCCCATCAGGCGAATCGCCTCGAATACAAAATCGTCGGGCTTTACGGAAAAGATTTCCGAAGTCATCGCCTCGCCGATATTTGCCGATGCATCCTTGCCTTCGGCTATTGAGCGGACGACAATGTCGCGATCGGTCACTATCCCGACAAGCTTTCCATCTTCGACAACGGGAATCGCGCCCATATCACCTTCGCGCATGAGCATCGCAACCTTTTGCAGCGTCATATCGCGCGTCGCCGTTTTGACGCTGCTTGTCATTATCTCGCGGCAACGCATTCGCGCCCGCACCGCTGCATCAACTTCGCTCATTTCAGAGACTCCTTATCTTATATTTTGTTTGACTCGCGGAAATAAAGCAAGCTGTAAATTTTTCGATTTTCGATTGCCGATTTGCGATTTGCCGTGTGATTAAGCAAAACTGAAAGATTAACAGGCAGAAGCCTGATTATGAGTGAGGGCTTCTTTATCACTTGAGATTATGACCTTCCTCACGGTCAGGTTTGTGCACAGAATATGGGCAAGCTTCACAAAAACAAACATAAACCCAAGCGCGAAGGCAAAACCATTACGGTGGGAAAAATCGAATCGGTCCCGCCCGGTCGTGGTGCGACCGTCAAACTCAAAGACGGCTCCGAAATCGCTTTGTTCAATATCAACGGCGAATTTCGCGCCATCGAAAATTTCTGCCCGCACAAAGGTTATCCGCTCGCAGATTCGCGTGTATACGGCAGCATCGTAGAATGCGACCTGCACGGCTGGCGTTTCGACGTCCGCAACGGCGAATGTTTTACAGAAAAAAGCTGTTGGATTGAAAGTTATGATGTGACGGTCGAGGGTGGTTGGATAAAGGTCGTAGTTTAGTTTCGTGTTATTATTTACTGAGTGAGGCTACGATGACGAAAACTGTCAATATTGAAGAAGTACACAATTCGATTCAATCCATGATCGCTTTGACAAAAAATGGCGATGAAGTTTTGCTCGAAGAAAACGGCCAGCCTGTAGCCAGGATTATTCCAGTGAAAGAGAACACCCTGGAACAGGAATTCTTAGCCTGGGAAACCGCGAGTGATGAGGATTTATTGAAATTCGAAGAAGAACTCGCGGGGAACAAATAAATGGCGCGCGGCGACGTTCTGCTCATTAATCTGCCCGTCACTGATGGACGCGAGCAGACCGGAAAACGTCCGGCGGTCGCCATCCAAACCGATGTGTCCGGCCAACCCATGTTAATGATCGCCCCTGTTACTTCGAATCTCAATGCGTCTCGTTTTGATTTTTCCGTCCAAATCGAACCCACAAAAGAAAACGGCCTGACTCAAAAATCCGTGATAATGGTTTTTCAAATGCGCGCAATAGATAAAAAGCGGATTCTAAAAGTTATCGGAAAACTTTCCGATGTAGATATAGAAAAGGTTAGTGTCGAAATTTGGCGAATGCTAAAAGCTTAAGTTAGAAAGAACTTCGGAAATTACACAATTTCCCCAATCGCTTCGACCGGACAGGCATTTAGCGCTTCTTCGCACAGGTCAATTTCTTCAGGTGTTTGAGGCTGCTTATGAACGAATGAGTATCCATTTTCGTCGTTGCGGGTGAAATTTACAGGCGAAGTGTCGCGGCAAACGTCGCAATCGATGCATTGGTTGTCCACAAAAAAATTGCCCGGCGTGTTGTCGGGCAATTTATCTTTCAGATCGGCCATAAAACGTTTCACCGCAGAGACGCAGAGACGCCGAGAAAGAAAGAATCTAAAACTCTGCGTCTCGGCGTCTCTGCGGTTCAATTCTTCTTCGCCTCGGTCAGGTTGATCATCCGCTCGAGGGCGATGCCGGCAAAATGCTTTGTTTCTGCTTCGACAACGATCTCGTTAACAACAGTACCGTCCAGGAGGTTTTCCATCGCCCATGCTAGATTTTGTGGAGCGATTCTATACATCGTCGCGCACATGCACAGATCAGGCGCGAGAAGTAGGACTTCTTTATCCGGAAAACGCTGCTGCAAACGATTTACGAGGTTCACTTCCGTACCGATCGCCCATTTTGAGCCGCTCGGGGCGTTTTCGACGGTTTTGATAATAAACGACGTGGAGCCGTTGAGATCGCTCATCTCTACAACTTCGCGGGTGCATTCCGGATGAACCAAAACCTGTACGCCGGGAATATCCGCGCGAATTTTATCGACGTGCCAAGGCTTAAATCTCCCGTGAACCGAACAGTGGCCGCGCCATAAAATCAGCTTTGCTTCGTGTAATTCTTCCTCGGTATTTCCGCCAAGCTCTTCGTGCGGATTCCACAGAGCCATTTTGTCGAGCGGAATGCCGAATTTCGCGCCCGTGTTCCGCCCAAGGTGCTGATCGGGAAAGAAAAACATCTTGTCGAATTCCTTGAGATAAATATCGAAAAGCGGAACTGCGTTCGACGACGTGCAGACGACGCCTTCATTACGGCCGCAGAAGGCCTTGATCGCTGCTGACGAATTCATATAGGTGATCGGCGCAACCTTTGACTTCAAAACGCCTATCTCGCGAAGCTGCTCCCAGGCGTCTTCGACTTGATCGATAGTCGCCATGTCGGCCATCGAACATCCGGCGCCGAGATCAGGTAAAATCACACGCTGCGAATCCTTGCCGAGAATATCGGCCGATTCGGCCATAAAATGCACGCCGCAGAATACGATATACTCAGCCTCGGTTTGCGAAGCCATCACGGAAAGCTGATAAGAATCGCCGGTCAGGTCGGCGTGGCGGATAACATCATCGCGCTGATAGTGGTGTCCGAGAATGACAATACGCTTGCCAAGCTCTTCGCGTGCAAGCTCAATTCGCTCGTGCAATTCCTCGTAGGACATCACAAGATAATCTTCCAAGATCTGCGTTGTTTCTAAAACTTTGCTCATCGTTATTTCCTATTTGCTAAGATGCAAACAACAACGGGAACTAAACGAAATAATTGCGCTTTAGGAAGGTTTTCGCAAGTGGAACGCCGGCTTTCAGCCGGCTGTCTCGTGGGCATTCCCGTCCCCGGTTGTCGGCAAGATGGCGGCGTTGCATTCGTGAAAGAAGCTACTGCGGAGCTTCAACCCTCGGGCTGTGTTTTATGAATGCGGCTTCGCGCAGATATACGTTTAATTCGCAAATATCCTTAACATAATCACCTATTCGCTCCAGATGTTTCGCGACAAAAAGCAAATGGGCAGCTCCGGTCGTGGCAGAAGGATTGTCGATCATCAATTCAAGAAGCTCGTTAAAGACTTTTCTGTAAGTTACGTCAATCTTCTTGTCAAGCTCAATAACATCGCGCGAGACCTTGGAATCTTCCGCCGTAAACGCATCCAGCGCCGTGCGCAGCATGCCCGCCGCAATTTCAGCCATTAGAGACAAATCGATGTAGTTATTCATCTGCGGCTCGTTATTTAGAATCAGGGCCGCGTCGGCGATGCTGCCCGCGTGGTCGGCTATGCGTTCGAGAATCGGGGTGATCTTTGCAACCGATATGACGAAACGCAGATCGTGGGCGGCGGGGTGCTGCAAAGCAAGTATCTCGATACTCAAACGGTCGATCTCGAGCTCCATCTGATCGATCACCTTATCTTCTTCAAGAACTTTTTTCGCCAGCTCGCTATCTCGTGTAACCAGTGACTGCATCGCGCGGTGGACGGCGGCTTCGGTGGTCCCTCCAAGAAGCAAAATTTTATCCCGCAAGAGATCGAGCTGCTGGTCTATAATTCGATGTTCCATTTCTTATAATTTATCACAATAAAAGACAGTTTTTTTAGTATTTCTCAAGAACAGGTGCTTTACCTGCGACATAGGGCTAATTATCTGCTGCCGCAGGGCTGACGGTCTGGAGCACAAAATTCCTGAGTTCCGTTAGAAACGGTATGTTTGTAGTTAAAATTGTCAACCTGCCATCGGAGTTCCGTAGGAACGACATATCTTCTGCCGTTCCTACGGAACTGTGTGGTATTTTTTATCAACTGGCTACTAACATTTCGCTCCGATGGAGCTAAGAAACTAGCCAAATCTGCCGGTAATATAATCCTCGGTCAATTTCTCATCGGGATTTGTAAACATTTTTTGCGTCGGATTGTATTCGATTAATTTGCCCAGCATAAAAAATGCCGTTCTATCCGAGACACGCGACGCCTGCTGCATATTATGCGTTACTATCACGATAGTGTATTTTCGTTTCAATTCGACCACCAGCTCTTCGATCTTCTGAGTGGCGATAGGGTCGAGCGCGGACGCCGGCTCATCCATCAAAATCACCTCAGGCTGGACAGCGAGCGCCCGCGCGATACAAAGACGCTGCTGCTGGCCGCCCGAAAGCCCAAAAGCCGATGTGTTCAACCGATCCTTTACTTCATCCCAAAGCGCGGCGTCGATCAAAGCTTTTTCTACCCTCTCCGCGAGATCAGTTTTGCTGTTGTGGATGCCGTTTATTCGGATTCCATATGCTACATTATCGAAGATTGATTTAGGAAAAGGGTTGGATTTCTGAAACACCATCCCGACTTTCCGGCGCAGGGCAACAACATCAGTTCCAGGCGCGTAAATATCTTCCCCGTCAATCATTACGGTACCGGTTGCGCTGGCAATGGGTATCGTATCGTTCATACGATTAAGAGTCCGCAGAAAAGTAGATTTGCCGCAGCCGGATGGGCCGATAAAGGCAACGATCTGGCGTTCCGGAATTTCGAGCGTTATGTCGAACAACGCCTGCGCTTTCCCGTAATAAAAATCCAGATTCGAAATGCTGATTTTGCTTTCCATTAATTTGTCGGAACGCAGGCTCCCAGCCTGCAAACGCCGCTCAAGGCGTAATTCGTTTTCGTGCTACGCACTCATGGCAGGCAATAGTGCCTGCGTTCCCAAAGGACTAAAACTTTTTCCTCGTCAAAAATCTGACTAAAATATTTATAACCAAAATCAACCCGACGAGAATAAGCGTCGCCGCCCAAGCCATTGCATGCTCCACCTCGAACGGGCCGGTCGCATAATTGTATATCTGCACGGTCAAAGACGACATCGGCTGATCGTAAAAGAAATTATAGAA
>JACDAY010000129.1 GCA_013695195.1 Blastocatellia bacterium
CTTCCCGAGCCTGATGAGCAAATTTCCAAAATACAGTGGGTCTTTTACGGTTTGCTCGGCCTCTTCGAGCGTTACGCCTTTGGCACGCCGTAGCTCATGATAGAGCATCGCTGTTTTTCCAAATTCAATGGATTTGCGGTGGTCAAGTATCCCGATGCCATTCAGATTTGCATTAGCCTGCGCGGCAAGCTCACGAATCTTTTCCTCACTGCCTAGGATCGTAACCTTCGCGATCTTGTCCCGGGCGCAAATTTCCGCTGCCTGCACAATGCGTGTATCCTCGCCTTCAGGAAGGATAATATGTTGAAGATCTGCGGCTGCGAGTTGGCGAATTTGTTGAAGCATAGGTTAGAAGTTGGAAGTTAGTAGTCAGAAGACGGAAATTGGTAGATAACCCAAGTTGCCAGTTATAAGAATTCGGAGTTTTTGCCCGCGAATAACGCGAAAATACGCGAATAAGAAAATATCCAATTCAGTTTTTCTTTATTCGCGTTCATTCGCGTTATTCGCGGGCAGCTTTCCTAAAATTGGTTTGAATGGCCCTTGGGTAAGATATTGACTTTTATATTCTAACTTCTCACCTTCCAAACTAACATACAACTTTCTTACTTGAAACTTGCACAAACCGCTCACAATTCTCTAGACTGTTCTAAACGAAAAAAGGAATCGAAGAATGAGCGCAGCAATCGAGCAAAAAAACAAAATTACGCGCCGCGAAAAAGGCGAATTGAAGGGCCGAATGGGCAATTTCCTGGCGTTTTTGCCGAACATGGTCAAGCTGCTCGGCCGCTTGCTCAAGGATGCACGCGTGCCGGCGGCGGAAAAGGCGCTTTTTCTCGCGGCGATAGTGTATGTCATTTCGCCTCTGGATTTTATCCCGGACGTGTTTCCGTTTATCGGCCAGGTCGATGACATTTATGTGGTCGCGCTGACGCTGCTGCGCTTGGTGGGCCGCACGGATGCCGCTGTGGTCAGACAGCATTGGTCTGGCGGTGGGGATATTGTTTCGCTGTCAGATTCGATCGCAAAAATTGCACCGATGCTTTTGCCCAAGCGTGTTTCGCGCATGCTTTCGTCAAAGGTCGAGCTCGCTCCGGCCGCAAAAGCTTTAAAAAATATCGCTGACAAGAAAGAACCGGTCGTCATAGAAACTCCCCAACCCCAGCTCTGAATTCACGCTTCAGCGGGTTTCTTGTGTCAGAACCGGACGCACGGGTAAATCGAAGACAAGCTAAAGCTTGAACGCAAAACAGTTTTTGGATTTTTCGCGGGTTTACGAGTATATCTCCCCAAGCTTGTAAATTATTAAAATAGAATCGTTTGGATTATCTCCTGATACTTTCGCTATAATATATAAAATTTGGCGAGGGTGAAACACTAATATTATGTTCGAACGCTATACAGAAAGATCCCGACGCGTGATTTTTTTCGCACGCTACGAAGCACTTCAATACGGTTCGCCCGTAATCGCACCGGAGCACGTTCTGCTCGGCCTCATGCGTGAAGACAAAACCATCGCCGCGCGCTATTTTAACGGCCGCAACGGCATAACGGTTGACTCTGTCCGCCGCGAGGTAGAAGACCGCATTGTGCTCCGTGACCGCATGCCGCAATCCGCCGAGCTGCACCTTTCACTCGAAACCAAACGCATACTCTTTTATGCGAATGAAGAAAGCCGCCATTTGAAAAATCGTCATATTGGCCCCGAACATCTTCTTTTAGGCCTCGGGCGCGAAGAAAGTTCGATTGCCGCTGAAATTCTTTTTCAATTTGGGCTTCATGTGCAGAACATACGAGACGAGATCGGGCGCCGGACCGGCCTTCCGCAAATTCTTGCGCCCGACAAAGAGAACTCGAAAACTCCTAATCTGTTGGAATTCACACGCGACCTTACCGAAGATGCGGCCCACGGCAAGCTCGACCCCCTGATCGGCCGCGAGCCGGAGATCGAACGCCTTATCGAGATTCTGTGCCGCCGGACAAAGAATAATCCCGTTTTGATCGGCGAATCCGGTGTCGGCAAAACAGCAATAATTGAAGGCCTGGCGCAGAAGATAGTAGATAAAACCGTTCCCAGCTTTCTCGAAAACAAGCGGATTCTGTCGCTCGATCTTTCGCTGATCGTCGCTGGCACAAAATATCGCGGCCAGTTCGAGGAACGCCTCAAAAAGATAATGGGCGAATTAAGAGAGAACGAGGAAAATATCGTTTTTATAGACGAGCTGCACACGCTTGTCGGGGCAGGCTCGGCCGAAGGCACGCTGGACGCCGCGAATATACTGAAACCCGCGCTTTCACGCGGCGAGATACAATGCATCGGCGCTACTACGCCGTCGGAATTTCGCAAAACCATCGAAAAAGACCGCGCTCTCGAACGACGGTTCCAATCGGTCAAAGTCCAGCCGCCGACCGAGGCAGAAGCTTTACAGATCATCGAAGGCGTTGTCGAACGTTACGAAGCTTTCCACCAGATACGCTATTCCAAAGAAGCTCTCGAAGCGGCCGTTTTCCAATCGAACCGCTATATTCCGGACCGATTTTTGCCCGACAAAGCCATCGATGTTCTCGACGAGGCCGGTGCCCGCGCAAAGCTTCGCCATCAGAGCGAGAATGTGAGCGAGCCTTCGTGGAAAGAGACGGTCGAAAACTGGAAGCGCGCCGCCGCGAACGAGGACCAGATCATCTCATATGAGCTGAAAACGCTGGAAGATTCGTTTTTTGCGGTCGAAGTAACAAAAGACGATATTGACGACGTAATTGCCCGATGGACAGGTGTTCCCGTCTCGTCCATCAAGCTCGAAGAAGCCAAAAAGCTTCTCAGTATAGAGACCGAGCTGCACAAACGCGTCATCTCGCAACGTCCGGCGATCTCGGCGCTCGCACGTGCGATCCGCCGCTCACGAGCCGGATTAAAAAACCCGAGCAGACCTGTCGGCTCATTCCTGTTTCTCGGCCCGACCGGGGTCGGCAAAACCGAAGTTGCCCGTACGCTCGCCGAGTATCTTTTCGGGTCCGAGCGAATGCTGATCCGCTTTGATATGAGCGAATTTATGGAGAAGCACGCGGTCGCTAAATTTATCGGCTCGCCTCCGGGATATGTAGGGTTTGAGGAAGGCGGGCAGCTTACAGAGAAGCTTCGCCGCTCACCTTATGCAGTCGTTTTATTTGACGAAATAGAAAAGGCGCACCCTGATCTTTTCAACGTCCTTTTACAGGTTTTCGAGGACGGCGTACTGACCGACGCTCAAGGAAATACTGTGGATTGTAAACACGCTATTTTTATTATGACGTCGAATATAGGAGCCAAATTCATCCAAAAGCGGACCACGCTCGGTTTTCAAACAAGCGGGGAAGCCTCGCGGGAAAAAATGGAAGATCAGGTTATGTCGCAGGTAAAGCAGACCTTTGCTCCCGAGTTCATTAACCGGCTCGATGAGATAATCATCTTTGATGAGCTTGTCGATGCGGACCTCGAGAAGATCGTCGATCTGCAGGTCGAAAAGCTTAATATACTGCTCGAAAAAAGAGATTTGAAAATCACGATGACGGCCGAGGCTCGTGCATGGCTTATCGAAAAGACCTGTGCCGACAGGAGTTACGGCGCACGGCCGCTGAAGCGAGCACTGCAGAAATATGTTGAAGACGAGTTATCCGAAGCCCTGATCCAGGGTGAAGTGTCCGAAAAAAGCGAGGTCGAAATATTCCGCGAGAACGACAAACTTGCCTTTCGAACTGTTCCGGCGGAGAAACTTGAAAAAGCTCTCTCACAGAAATCATAGCCAACGATCAAAGGGCACTCAGCGTGTTTATCCGAGAAGGAAGACACGCTGAGTGCACTATTGAGTGGGATAATCTAATACTGGCGACGCCCTCGATAACCTTCCTCGTAACCTTCAAGAAAGCCGAGCCTGTAATTATATTCGTACTGGTTAATATCGTCCGGGTTTGGATTCGGGCTGGTGCCGCGGTAAACGTTTGACTGATTATATTTGTTACGGCTCCGGTCTCTCTGCCCGGCATTAAAACCTTGCTGATAACCCGCCTTTACTGCCGCCCTGACCGCTTCACTAGTGCCGTAAGCTCGTTCATTGACGCGGTTGTTGCCGCGATTATTCAGCACGACAACGCCATCTTGGCCACGATTGTTTCGCTGACGCAGCTGCGCCTCACGTATACGCTGTGCCTCAAGCTTCTCACGCTGCTTCTCTATTCTTTCCTGCTGTCTCTTTATTCTGCGCTCCTGTCTCGATGTCTGACCGCTAACATCTATGCTAGTTCCCAGAACTGCAGCGAACACAAGTGCCGATACGCCTGTTAATTTTCTAAAGTTTGATAATTTCATAATTATTTCGTTCTCTATGTTGCATGCCCGTTAAAATTAATAGCAATGGCCGTGCCAAAGCAATTTTATGTCGGCGTTTCCACGATTTCGGAAAGGGTAAGCTGAAAAAAGAGCCAAAACGTGTATTATTTTACACGAATGAGTTGCTCTCAGCAGGCTTCGGCAAATTTTGCAAACGAAACACTATTTTAAGAACACTTTTCGTTTTTGAAGTTTTGCCTGTATAATTCGTAAGTTTGCGGGACGAGGCGGATAAGGCAACCTCGTGTTGATTCATAGAATCATATGTTGAGTAAAAATCCGACATTGAATGGCCGGCGGTATTTGAGTATTCTCTCCTTTTGATACAGCACGTGGCGGCCTGCAAGCTTTCAGAATCGCAATTATAAGGGAAAATCGTTTTTATGTTTATATTCCGTGCATTCGGACTTGTGTTATTGAGTTTTGTCTTGTGGACAGCACCGGCCGATGCAAAAACTGAAAGTACGGGCATAATTTCAACTGCCGTACAGCAGCAAATCGTTGAAAGCGTGGATATTCAGGGCAACCGGCGCCTGCGCGACGACGACCTTCTTTATTACATCAAAACCCGCGCAGGCGATGTTTACGATGCGGCGGCGCTCGAACGCGACCTAAAGGAACTGCTCTCGCTTAATTTCTTCGACAAGACTAAAACCAGGGTCCTTACGAAAGAAGGCATTCGCGGCGGCGTGGATGTTATCTTTGAAGTCAGCGAATTGCTGATTATCCGCGACCTTCAATTCACCGGCCTGGATGTCGTGCCCGAATCCGATGTGCTCAAAGCATTCCGCGAACAGCGAGTCGGTATCTCGAAGGAAGCCTTATACGATCCTGTAAAGGCCAGAAACGCCACGCGCATTCTCCGCGAGCTGCTTGCCTCGAAGGGATATCCGAACGCGAAAGTCATTGTAAATGTAGAGGAAGTTTCTGCAACCTCGATTGCCGTTACATTCGATATCGATCAGGGAAACCGCTCACGCATCGTCGAGATCGATTTCCAGGGCAATGAGAAATTCAGCGACGGCGAGCTTCGAGGAGCCTTGACACTGGTGCAGGAAACCGGCCTGATCTCGCGGTTCAAGGGCCAGGACATTCTCGATCTTAGAAAGCTTCAATACGACCTGCAGCGAAATGTGCTTGATTACATGCGCTCTAAAGGCTATTTCCAGGCTCGTATCGGCGAACCCGAAGTTATCGGCCTCGGTGTAAAACGCACAGATTTTCTTCCGCTTATCACATTGCCGCTGCCTCTCATTTCATCAAAAGACGACACGCTGAAGATCATCGTCCCGGTTACTGAAGGCAGAGTTTTCCGGGTAGGCGAGCTTAAAGTAGAGGGAAATTCGATCTTTTCCGAACAGCAGATCTTGGGTTATATCGGCTTGAAGCCTGGCGATGTCGCAAATGGCAAGCGCCTGCGCGATGCCGTTTACGAAGATTTGAAAAAGGTTTACGGTTCGCAGGGTTTTGTTAATTACAATGCGGAATATGACCCGGAATTCAAGGACAATCCGGCAAATCCGAATGAAGGTATCGTCGATATTAAGATAATCGTCGAGGAAGGCAGGCAATTCACATTGCGGCGGCTCGAATTTACCGGCAATACATTTACCCGCGACCGCGTACTGCGGCGTGAATTCCTGATCAACGAGGGTGATATTTATAACCAGAATTATCTGGATATTTCCGTCGCACGGCTTAATCAAACACAGTACTTCGACCCGATCGACAAGGATCAGGACGTGGAAACACGTACCGATGATGATCAGGGCGATGTGGATCTAATCGTTAAAGTCAGGGAAAAAGGGCGCCAGCAAATATCTTTTAACGGCGGCGTTTCCGGCATCGGAGGCTCCTTTTTCGGTTTGGAATATTCGACCAACAATCTTGCCGGACGGGGTGAGATACTTTCATTTTCCGTCGGCGCGGGCAATCGGCAGCAAAGTCTTCAGTTTACTTATCAGGAGCCTTATTTCCGCAACAGGCCGATATCGGTTGGGTTTTCGCTTTTCGCCTCCCGCTACAGATTTTTCGGCGAAGGCACTTCTTTCACACAGAACCCGGATATCCTGGAAGATCTGTTTAATCCTATTGGACAAGTTACCACGGATTCGAGCAATCTGTTTACGCAGAGCACCTTCGGCGGTACTTTGTTTGCCACGGCTCCGCTTTCCGAGCTTTTCTTTAAAAAGCGCAGGTTTACGCAATTTTCAAGGGTCGGCTTGACTTACCAGCTTTCAGCAACGACTATTACAGACCCGCCTGTGAACGAATCAGCAGACCCGCTGCTTAGAATTCCGGTTATTTATGCACAGCCGAATATTCTCACGAGCCGGGTCACCGGGTCGTTCGTTTACGACACGCGGCAGCCTTCGGCAAACGGAATCGATACCTTGAAGGGAACACAGCTTGCTGCTTCTTTCGGGTTGGCCGGTTTGGGCGGCGATGTGAGGACCTATCAACCAAGCATAACTTACTCGCAATTTATTCCGGTTCGTCGAAAGCGCTCTAAAAATCCCGAAGTTTTTGCTTTCAGGCTACAGGCCGGAACGATCGGCTCTTTTGGGTTAACCGACACGATCAGAAACGCGAATTCCTTAGCGTATATCGGGGGAGTTCCGGCTTATGAACGCTATTTTTTGGGAAGTGAGAACGACATACGCGGCTATGACTCGCGTTCCATCGGGCCGATCGCCCCGTTCGATACTTTTATAACCAGCCGGAACATCGCGGTATCGGCAAACTCTTCAGGAACCGTAACTCCGATTTCCGGCTTTCCGACGGGCTCGCTGCTTCCCGGTGAAATCGCAAGCCTTGGCCAATTGACCGGTTTCGACGGCACGAATCCGGCGTTGTTTCGGAAGTTTTTCCAATTCATAGGCGGCGACACACAGCTTCTTGGAAACTTCGAATATCGTATACCGATCTTTGGCCCGGTAACTATGGCTTTGTTTGCCGACATCGGAAGCGTCTTCAATCTACGGAGTACCGGTACACAGATTATTAATTCGGAGTTTCTTCAGGATGATGTTTTTATTGGCGCCGGAAGATTAACGGGCCTCTCGTTAGTCAACGCGCCGAATCTTGAAAGCAGCTTCGGAAGTGTTTTGTATTATCGCGGCCGCGTACTTACAAAAACAGATTTTATCAATGAATTTTGCCGCGGAAACCGGTTCGGCTGCCCGACGAGCCTTTCGCCGGAGGTTCAGCCGATCTTTCTCCGGGGCGAAGTTCAGCAGAACTCGCTGCTGCGGGTTGACGACAGCATTTTTGGCGGGCTCGGGGATTTTAAGTCGAGTATCGGAGTGGAATTACGCGTACAGGTGCCGGTTGTAAACGTTCCGTTTCGCCTGATCTATTTTTATAACCCGAATGCCAAGATCGGTTTTACAGAAGAGCTTCCCGGAGTACCTTTACGCGGAAAAAGAAACGGTTTCAAGTTTACGATCGGAAGAACGTTTTAAGATAAGTTTGAGTTCAAGCTTCAGCTTGTTCTTCTTTTTACGTACCCGTTCACGCTGGCGGTTCTGATAAGAAGCACGCTGAAGCGTGAACTCAGAACGGCGGTAAAAAATTGACAACTTTTGGTTGATAACATAATATTGTCGTCTCTTTCGTCTTTTTTCTTAAGGGACAGGCAACAATTTAAGGAAAAATAGTTTCAAAGATATAGTTATTATTAAGACACACTTGTTTCTCAAGTTTAAGGAGTAGTACATAAAATGAAAAGATTTAGTTTAATTGCCGCCAGCTTTATTTTTACGGCGATTTTCACAGCTTCGGCATTTGGCCAGGCGCCGGCTGCCTCGAATGTCAGGATCGTGGTTATAAACACCGCCGCTTTTGACACAAAGGAAGGCATTACGAAATATACCAGTGCGATGAACACTCTTGAAAAAGAGTTCGCTCCAGCTCAAACCGAGTTACAGGCATTGGCTACGTCGTATCAGACAAAGGTCACCGCATTTCAAAACGAGCAGAAAAATGCAGCGAATTCCACGGTCCCGATCAACGCATCATCACTTCAGGCGAAGGGCGAGGAAATCAAAAACCTAGAGCTTCAGATCAAGCGTAAACAGGAAGACGGGAAGGCGAAATTTGAAAGCCGGCAGACAGCGGTAATGGGCCCCGTGCTGCGGGACATCGGAAAAGCGATGGACGAGTTTGCAAAGCAAAAAGGATACGATTTGATCCTTGACGCGACCAAACTGGAAGGTGCCGGATTGATTCTCGCTGTTGTCCCCGTGAAGGTCGATGTAACCAAGGAGTTCATCACATTCTATAACGCGCGTCCGCCCGGGACGGCAACGGCAACTAACCCGAAATAAATCACAGACAGCTTTTGATTATCAGTCAGTAGCCGGTTGAAGTTTTTCTTCTGCTGGCTTCTGGCTTTTCACATTTGGCGTCAAGATCGATGACTATCTACGATTCACGAGCGATTCAGCAAATTTTACCTCACCGTTTCCCGTTTTTGCTGGTCGATAAGATCATTGAGCTCGAACCCCGCAAACGGATTGTGGGAGTAAAACAGGTTACGATCAACGAGTATTTCTTTGCCGGACATTTTCCGGATGCTCCGGTTATGCCCGGCGTTTTGCAGATCGAAGCTTTGGCCCAGGTCGGGGCTATTCTTGCATTGAGGGAATTCGAAAATCGTGAAGATAAAATTCCGTTTTTCAGCGGTATCGAAAAGGCACGCTTTCGCCGCCCGGTTGTTCCCGGAGATACGTTGATGCTCGAAGTTACGGCCTTGCGGATCGGCAGCAAAGTGCAGAAAATGCGCGGCGTTGCGACGGTGGACGGGAAAATCACCGCCGAAGCGGAGATCATGTGTATAATCGCGAACCGGGATTCTAAGGACAAATAATATGGAACTATTTAGGATAACTTACGAGGAATTGATCCCTTATTTTATTGCAGTAAACGTCGCAATCGGTTTTCTTTTCGGAACGTTCCCTTTGATTGCCGGTTTGATAATGAAAAACCGCAAATATGCGATGTTCGGTTTTATGGGTTCCATTCTGGGTGGTGGGCTTCTCGGATTCTTGTTGTCATATCCGATTGCCGCCATTTTTGTCTGGCTGATTTTGAAAAAAGCTCCTGCTCAGGCCGTGGACGAAGTCGAATTACCAGTTTCTTCAGAGAACAGCGAAACAATTTGATGCCTTTCGCGACATCATTTATTCACCAAACGGCTATTGTCAGCCCCAAAGCGCGGATCGGCGCCGATTGTCATATCGGCCCTTTTTCTATAGTTGGCAAAGACGTGATATTGGGCGACAGAGTCCGCCTTGAATCCCACGTGGTGATTGACGGAAAAACTTCCGTTGGCGATGAAACACAGATTTATCCTTTCGTTTCCATCGGCATGGCTCCTCAGGATCTAAAATACGCCGGCGAGCCGACCGCGACCGAGATCGGAAAACGCAATCATATTCGGGAATTCGTAACGATTCATCGCGGAACCGCCGGCGGTGGCGGCCTGACCAAGATCGGTAACGACAACTTGCTGATGGCGCAGGCCCACGTTGCCCACGATTGCCGGATCGGGAATGACGTTATCATGGCAAATGCCGCGACACTCGCCGGACATGTCGAGATAGCCGACCGGGCCAGCGTCGGAGCCTATTCCGGCGTCCATCAATTTTGCCGTGTCGGCGTGGAAGCTTTTATCGGCGGCTATTCAGTGGTCGTAAAGGACGCTCCGCCCTTTGCGATAATCCAGGGAAACCACGCCAAATGCTTCGGCCTCAACCGCCTGGGAATGAAACGCCGCGGCTATTCAAAAGATACAATAGAAAAACTTCACCATGCCTTTCACCTTCTGCTCTCTGCAAAATTGAACACGACACAGGCAGTCGAAAAAATTCGGGAAGAAATATCGGACTGTAAGGAAGTCGATCTTCTTGTCAAATTCATTGAATCGTCAAAACGCGGCGTAGTAAAATAATTCACATGCCCTCTTTGATGACCGCTCCGTTTGTCATTAAACTTAAATAGTGGCAGAAAGCGAATCGGATAATCATAAAAAACAGACTTTCTCGGGGCTTGCAACGCATCTGAGCAGATTGCCGGTCGATAAGAAGCGGGCGGCGTTGGAAATGAGTGCCGCGCTGGCCGGCGTGTCTCTTCGCGTCAGCCGGGAGTTTGTCGAAGCAGTGCCGAAAGCTGCGATAATTCTTTCGGCGGACGATCTGCGAAATTGGGCGGAAATGGGACGCCGTCTGGCAATGGGCAATGCTGAAACCGGCGCCAGGTTTTTTGCTGCCGGGGTTGACGAGCTTGCTAAAATACCAAAAAGAGCGCGTCCGTATGTTTTTCAGATCTGTACACGTCAGCTTGTTTTGTCCAGTTCGATAGCTCTCGAAACGTTTCACTTAATTCCGCAAATAGCTCAGATAATCAAAGACGACGAGCTTTTGACCGGCATCTTGAAGCTGGCGGTTGAGATCGCAAACCGCTCCGCTAAACACAGCTCGGAGTTTTTGCAAAATACACCTTCCATCGCGGCGGCTTTGGACGTATTCGGTGAT
>JACDAY010000145.1 GCA_013695195.1 Blastocatellia bacterium
ACCAAAGACCCTCACACGAAAAAGAGACGCATTAAGCTCAACTACATCCTACTCACCGGCCGAAAAGCACCAGATGCCGTCAGTCGTACAAAAAGGCATGCCGCAGTATCTGTCGAAATTGTAGCGGAAGCAGCGGTTGAGGTTTAATACTAGTTCGACTGCTTCATTTTAGTTAATGAATGAATCTATAAAATTAACAAAATTTATAGTTGCTTGTTTGCTTACTTGTTTTACCCGACTGTCGCCCAAGCAACTTTTCTATCACTTGGTCTTTTGAAATTCTTACGTATAGGCGGTTTAACCCCACGTCAATTCCGCGCTTGGAACTATATAGAGCTGGCGCGGCGATAATCTAAAAAGGCCTCATCCGATTACCGGATGAAGCTTTTTTGTTAGTAAACAAATGCATTCGGTGAAGGCTTGTCATCGGCCTCTCCGAACGGCTTTATGCCAATGCCTGTAGTGGTGCCGATGTAATACCAGGTAGCGTTAGACGGCCGGAAGACGCCAAGATCTGTCTTCCCGTCACCGTCATAATCTGCGGGAACCGGTTTGTCACCGATGGTTCCCCATGAAGTAGTGCTTCCGTTGGCCTGGAACCACTGTCCGGTCGAGGGGCGAAAAACAGCGATATCGGTTTTGAAGTCGCCGTCATAATCCGCCGGGACGGGGATATCTCCGGCTATTCCCCAAGTTTGCGCAGTAAATCCTGCAGTTGATCTAAGAAAATACCAAGTGCTGTCCGACGGCCTGAAAACTGCAAGGTCAGCTTTGCCGTCACCATCAAAATCCCCGATCTGCGGCTTGTCTTCGGCGGTGCCGAACTGAGTTATCTCAAATGTTCCGTCGCCGCTACGCCTTTTGTACCAGGTCCCGTTCGACGGCCGGTAAACAATCAAATCGGCTTTGCCGTCGTAGTCGTGATCGGCAGGCACGGGAATATCTCCGTCCGCGCCCCAAACTGCAGTTTGAAAAGTGCCGCTGCCGGAATTATGCCAATACCATGTTCCTGTCGAAGGTCGAAACACAGCCACGTCGCTTTTCCCGTCGCCGTCATAGTCCGCGGGAGCAAGCAGATCGCCCGTTATGCCAAACTGCATTGCGGTATATCCGGCCTGTCCGCGAAGGAGGTACCAGATATTATCAGACGGCCGGTACACAGTGAAATCGGCCTTGCCGTCCCCGTCGTAATCAAAAGGCGCTTTTGCTTTGGAAAGCGCGGTTATCGCCTCGGCAATTCTGATCCGCGGTTTGGTGATGCTATTTCGCGTATCGGTAACCGGCAAGCCGGACACGGTCAAAGCGCCGAGCATTCTTGAAACCGAAGCATTCGGCTTGCTTTGCTTTAGGACAGCGAATGCTGCGGCAGCATGCGGTGCAGACATCGATGTGCCGGAATATCGGCTGAATCCGCCTCCGGCAATGGACGACTCAATCCAGCGGCCGGGAGCCAGCAAATTTAGAAATGAAACGCTGTTAGAGAAGCCTGAAATTCTGTCTTCAACAGTGCCGTTGCCGCCGTCATCGGTCGAGCCTACGCTTACCGCGCTCGATATGCAGGCAGGCGATGACATAGCGCCCGTGTAGCCCTCATTGCCCGAAGAGACTACCGTCGCGATTCCGCGCGAGCGCAGATTATCTATCGCGAGTTTGTATATTGAACGTGAAGAGTCGCAGCTTGCAGTGTAATTCCCTCCGCCGAGACTCAAATTGACTGCTGCGATGCTCATCGAATTTGAAAGCTCGAGTACACGCTCCAACGCCTGCAACTGGTCAGATGAGAATGATCTTACGCACGGAAAAGGATTTCCCGGACCGCACTCTTCTGCGGTGGCGAAATGCGAAAATACCTGAAGCGCGATGATATTTGCATCCTTTGCCACACCGCTAAATCCTTCGCCTCTCCCGCCGATAATCCCCGCGACATGTGTTCCGTGAGAGCAGCCGCTGACAGCCGGCAGGCAGTTGAGGCCTGAATTTACCTCTATAGTTGATTCTACGCCGCCCGGGCAAAGACTTGTCGATTGTGCTGCGTATGTCGACGAAAAACAGCCTTCTGATACGACCTTTCCTGCTAAAAAGCTGTGATTTTTATCGACGCCGGTATCGAGGACTGCAACAGCTTGTCCTGCTCCGGAAAAACCCCGCGACCATGCTGTAGGAGCACCGATGAGTAGAGAGCTTTCTGTAAGAGCCGGTTTGCTAAGCTCATCTTCCTCAATGGTCAATACCTTCGCATCGTTTTGCAGTTCTTCTAAATCAGCCTTGTCGGCTTCGACGGCAATAGCGGGAATAAATTTAAACTCTTTGTTCTCATCGTTTCTGAGCTTACCGTGACGGTTCAAAAAAATTGTTGCTGCCTGTTTGATTTTGGCGCGTTGTTCGCCACGCTCGGCAGATTTTAACGTGCCTTCCGGCTTGAATGCTGTATTAAGCCGGACGATTACGCGCAGCGATCCAGATCTCTCAGCTTTACTCTTTAATAGCTCAAATTTTGCATTTCTATCAGCCGGCTTTGCGGTATACGGCTCGGAAGATTGAGCCTGAGATTTCTCGGATGAGAATTTGGCAGCGAGGGCACAAACGGCCAGAACAACTAAGAGCAAAAATATTTTTTTCATCAATCTTTATATAGTCTGCATTGAGTTAGCTGACAAAAAAGGCGTTCAAAAAGGTCTTTTTGAAGAAACATGCCGCCCGTAATGAAGTAATTCTGTGTTTACAAATTCCACCCAATTATCGGCGATTTTGTCGATTTTGATGCGGATTTTTGTCATTTTGCGCCAATTTTTTTTGTTTGGTGCAAAAAACTATTTTAGCACTTACCAATTGCCCGTTTTTAGGGGACATATGCATTCGGTGTCGGACGGTCTTCGCTTGTTCCGAAGGGAAGAATTCCGATTCCGGTAGTAGTGGCGATAAAGTACCACGTCGCGTTTATGGGCCGGAAAACGGCTATGTCGGCCCTTCCATCTCCGTCGTAATCGGCAGCGACGGGTTTATCGCCGTTTTGTCCCCATGACTGTACGTCGAACGATCCGCCGCTCAATACACGAAACCATTGGCCTGTCGACGGCCGGAAAACGGCTACGTCTGTCTTGCGGTCGCCATCATAATCGGCCGGAACGGGCAAATCTCCGGTGATTCCCCAAGTTTGTGCAGTAAATCCGGCGGTCGTTCTCAGAAAATACCATGTGCTGTTCGAGGGCCTGAATACAGCAAGGTCGGTTTTCGTATCGCCGTCAAAATCACCGATGATAGGCTTGTCTTCCGGCGTACCGAAAGGCAGGATCAGAAACGAGCCGTCTGCGCTCAGGCGTTTATACCATGTTCCGTTCGAGGGCCTGAAAACGACCAGATCGGCCTTGCCGTCACCGTCGTGATCAGACGGAACAGGCAAATCTCCGGGAGCGCCCCAAATGGAGCTTTGAAAAGTGCCGCTGCCTGAATTGAACCAATACCAGGTACCCGTCGATGGCCTGAATACGGCAACATCAGTCTTGCCGTCGCCATCATAATCGGCGGGAGCCAGCTTGTCGCCCGCAATACCGAACTGCATCGCCGTATAACCTGCGGTGC
>JACDAY010000169.1 GCA_013695195.1 Blastocatellia bacterium
CGGGCCCGTTGCAAGAGAATTGCGCGAAAAGAATTTCATGAAGATCGTTTCGCTTGCACCGGAAGTTATTTAAAGGAGAAAGGGTAAAGGATGAAGGCGAAAGTAAGAAAGCCTTTACAATTTCAGATTGCAATTTAAGTTAAAGAGATGAAAACGGTAAAGAAAGGAACAGTGAAAAGCAAGATCAAGCGCGGCGACCAGGTGGTGTTTATCGCCGGGAAGGAATATGCCCGCTATGACAGCGCGGGCAAACGCCAGCCATATCGTGGCAAGGTGATCGAAGTTGATGCCCGACTCGGAAAGGTGAAGGTCGAAGGCGCGATGATCGTCAAGAAACATCGTAAGCCTGTTCCGCAGATGAATCAGGAAGGCGGCATCAAGGAACAGGAATCGTGGGTAAGCGCATCGAATGTTGCGCTGATCGATCCCGATACCGGAAAGCCGACACGGGTGAAATACGAAACGCGCGACGGTAAGAAGGTCCGTGTTGCGAAAAGCGGCAAGATAGTTCCGATAATAAACGTCTTCGGAAAAAAGGAACCGAAAAAGGATTCTGAAGAGAAAACGGAAGAATAGTTTCGAGTTTGGAGTTTCGGGTTTTGAATTCAGGAACGGAGAAACTCGGCACTAAATAAGGCAATGGCAAGATTAAAAGATAAATATAAGAAGGAAATCGCCGGATCGCTGGCGAAGGAATTCGATATCAAGAATCCCATGGCGATCCCCAAGATCGAAAAGATCGTCGTAAACATGGGGCTTGGGGAAGCAAGCACCAATGCGAAGATCCTGGATGTCGCGACGGAAGAGTTGAAGTCAATAACAGGCCAGAAGCCGGTTATTACAAAAGCGAAAAAGTCGATCGCGGCTTTCAAGCTGCGTCAGGGAATGAGCATCGGCACGATGGTTACGCTTCGAGGCGACCGGATGTATGAATTTCTTGACCGGTTGATTTCCGTGGCGCTCCCACGTGTCCGCGATTTTCGAGGCATCTCCGGCAAAGCGTTCGACGGGCGAGGGAATTATACGCTCGGGATACGCGAACAGTTGATCTTTCCGGAGATTGATTTTAACAAGGTCGATAAAACCCGCGGGATGAATATTTCGATCATTACAACGGCCCGAAATGACGACGAAGCGCGGTCGCTTCTGAAATCGATGGGAATGCCTTTCAGGCCGTAAGAATTTTAAACGCAGAGACGCAGAGTCGCAGAGAAATCATTCAATGGTTTTATGATTCTGTTGAAAAAAAAATTCGCGTCTCCGCGTCTCTGCGATGGAAGCTTAAGAAAAATATGGCAAAGATCAGCAAAGTAGTAAAAAACGAAAAACGCAAGAAAATGACGGTGCTTTATGCGACACGTCGGGCGGACGCGAAAAAGATTATCAACAATCCTAAATCGACGATTGAGGAAGTTGACGCGGCGGTCGTCAAACTGCAGAAGATGCCGAGAGATGCGAGCCCGACACGCGTGCGTAACCGCTGTTCGCAAACCGGGCGGACGCGCGGATTTTTGAGGAAATTCGGAATGTCCCGTATCGCTTTTCGCGAATTATCGCTCGAAGGGCAGATTCCGGGAGTTGTGAAATCAAGCTGGTAGAGAGATTTGCGATTTTTGATTGCCGATTTGCGATTGGAAGAGAAGAGTCTGTTTCAAGAAATCGCAAATCGCAAATCTAAAATCGAAAATAGATTAACGGAGTTAAATAAGTAATGACAGATCCAATAGCCGACATGCTCACGCGGGTTCGCAATGCAATTGCAGCGAATCATCCGCGCGTGGATATTCCCGGTTCGAAACTTAAAATGGAAGTCGCAAGAATCTTGAAAGAGGAAGGCTACATCAATAATTTTACGACCAAGGGCGAAGGTGTAAAATACGTGATCCGCGTATTTTTACGGTATGACGCGAAAGGAACTTCTTCCATCACGCATTTGTCGAGAGTATCGCGTCCCGGACGCAGGGTTTATGTGGGAGCGGGCGAAATCCCTCGAGTTCTTGGCGGCTATGGAATCAACATCGTCTCCACTTCGCGAGGCTTGATGAGCGGAAAAAACGCCCGAAATGAAAATGTGGGCGGCGAGATTCTTGCGGAAGTATATTAGGCGATTTTGGATTTTAGATTTTGGATTTTGGATTGCCCGGAAGGCATTCCGTAGAATCCAAAATCTAAAATCCAAAATCCAAAATCAAAAGATTATGTCACGAGTAGGAAAAAAACCGATTACGATACCGTCGGGGGTAACCATATCGATCAGCGATTCGCAGCTGGAAGTAAAAGGGCCTAAAGGAACTTTGAATACGCCTGTGCCGAGCGGCGTAAAGTTCACGCAGGAAGACGGCACGCTCACGGCTGAGCGTGCGAATGACGATATTGCCGCATTTCACGGCTTGGCGAGAGCTTTGGCGAACAACGCTGTTGTCGGCGTTACCGAAGGATTCAAGAAGGAACTGGACGTCGTCGGCGTCGGCTACAAGGCCGATGTGCAGGGCAATAAAATCGTTTTCGCTCTCGGTTATTCGCATCCGATCGAATATGTCCTGCCCGCAGGCATCGAAGCGAAAACCGAACGCGTTAATACGAAGACTTCGATAAACCAATACCAGTTGACCATCTCTCTCAGCGGTATCGACAAGCAAAAACTCGGTCAGGTAGCAGCGGAATTAAACCGGCTGCGCAAGCCGGACGCGTACAAGGGCAAAGGCATCCGGTATGCCGACAAGTTTTATAAATTGAAGCCCGGAAAAACCGGGAAATAGGGAACGCCGGCATCTTGCCGGCAAGTGCCGCCAGGATGGCGGCGATCCACTAAGATTATGGCACAGAAAAGTAGAGCAGATATACGCCGGGGCGTGCACAGCCGCATCCGCAAGAAAGTTCGCGGTTCATCGGATCGGCCGCGTCTTGCAGTGTTCAGAAGCCTGAATCACATTTACGCGCAGTTGATCGATGACGACAACGGTACGACATTGGCAACCGCTTCGACAGCTGAGAAAGTTCTTGCCGGAAAAACCGGCGGAAACATCGAGGCGGCCCGCGGGGTTGGTAAGGCGATTGCCGAGCGAGCTATAAAAGCGGGTGTCGAGACTGTCGTTTATGATCGCGGCGGTTATGTCTATCACGGACGTGTCAAAGCCTTGTTGGATGCAACCCGTGAAGCAGGATTGAACAAGAATGAAGCGGCCGAGAAGGCGGTAAAAGAAGAAAGTAAATCCGACGAGCCGGTAAAAAAAGAGAGCAAAGCCGAAAAGCCGGTTAAAGAAAAAAGCAAAGCCGACAAGCCGGTAAAAAAAGAGAGCAAAGATGAAGAGTAAACAAAGAATTTCTCCGAACGGTTTGATTTTAAAGGATCAGCTTATTTCGATCAACCGGGTTACAAAGGTCGTCAAAGGCGGCAAAAATATGTCGTTCGCGGCGCTCGTGGTTATCGGCGACGAGTCGGGCCATGTCGGATTTGGAACCGGAAAAGCGAAGGAAGTGCCGAACGCGATCAAAAAAGCGATCGAGGCGGCAAAGAACAATCTTATCCGCGTTCCCCTCATCGAAGGCACTCTTCCGCACGAATTGATAGGTGAATACGGCGCGGGACGCGTCTTGCTCAAACCTGCGTCCGAGGGAACCGGAGTTATCGCGGGCGGAGCCGTCCGAGCGGTTTTGCAATCGCTCGGCGTGCATAACGTCCGAACGAAAATACTTGGATCGAACAACGCTCACAATGTGATTCGCGCAACATTTAACGGACTTTCGCGTATGAAAGACCCTATGGAAGTTGCAAGGCTGCGAGGCAAACAAGTTGAGGAATTGATATAAATTCCAGATTCCAAATTTGGAATTTGGAATTATTAAAGCCATGGCAAAGAAAACAGAAAACACGGATAGCGGACAAATCAAAATCCAATATTACAAAAGCACGATCGGGTATTCCAAAAAGCAAAAGGTGATCGTGCGAAGCCTGGGCATCACCAAGTTAAATCAAACGGTGACTCGAGGGGACACGCCTTCCATGCGTGGAATTGTCGCGAAGGTTCCGCATCTTTTGAGAATTGTTGAATGAATTCGTCCTTTGTCATTTGCTCTTAAATCATTCGCACCAATAGCAATTGACAACCGACAAGGACAAAGGACCACTGACAAAGGACAAATATGGCACTAGGACTTAATAATTTAAAGCCGGCAAAAGGCTCGACACACAAAAAGAAAAGAGTCGGACGCGGCCCGGGTTCTGGATTGGGTAAAACAGCAGGTCGTGGACATAAGGGACAAAAATCGCGGTCGGGTTATAGCAGCCGTCCCGGTTTCGAGGGCGGACAGATGCCCCTGCAGCGGCGTCTGCCAAAACGCGGGTTTACGAACATCTTCAAAAAGGAATGGATAGAGATCAGCCTTGCGAAAATTGAAGAGAGTTTTAATGCCGGGGACGAGGTTACGCCCGAAATTCTGCACAACCGCGGCCTGATCAAGAAGGCAAAGCACGACCTGGTCATACTCGGAAACGGCGACGTTTCAAAGGCCCTGAATATATCCGCCCATCGTTTTACCAAAACCGCAAAGGACAAGATCGAAAAGGCCGGAGGAGCCGCGACACAGATTGTTAAGGCACCCCGGGCGGAAGCCTAATTGAATGCGGAACGCGGAATGCGGAATGCTGACTCAAGAAGTCGAATCCGAACTCCGCACTCCCCGTTCCGCAATCCGAACTGAGAGGAATATATGGAGAAGTTTTTTGCCGCCGTCCAGAATATGTTCAAGATTCCCGAGCTGCGCAAGCGTATCTTTTTTACGCTCGGGCTGCTGGCGGTCTATCGTTTAGGGGCACACGTTTCGGCACCGGGGATTAATAAAGCTCAGCTGGAACAGGTCTGGAGCGAAGTGGCCGGCACTCTTCTCGGTGTTCTTGACCTGTTTTCAGGCGGCAATTTCCGCACGATTTCTGTTTTTGCGTTGGGAGTTACTCCTTACATTACAGCGTCTATTATCATGCA
>JACDAY010000223.1 GCA_013695195.1 Blastocatellia bacterium
GCGAAAAGTGGAGCAATCGCGGCGTTTCCGGCCGGGTCGTTTCCGTTAATCCGCAAACAAATCAAATTAATATTGAAATGCGGGGATTGGCCAGTACTTCGACCATCGTGCTTACGCCAAAACCTAACGCTAAATTTCGCCGTTATGCTCCTAATTCCGTAAAGTTCAGCGAGGCTCTCGTGAGTTCGTTAACTGACGTTCAGGCGGGCGACATGCTTCGAGCGTTGGGCGACAAAAGTGCCGACGGTGCCAGCTTTGCGGCCGAAGAAATTGTTTCCGGAGCTTTTCAGACCGTGGCGGGAATAGTGAAGAGTGTCGATCCCGCGAATAACGAGGTCGTAATTGCCGATATCCAATCCAAAAAAGACGTAACCGTCGCTCTCGGTTCGGCTTCGATGCTGAAAAAAATTCCGGAGGAAATGGCGCAGCGAATGGCGATGCGGCAAAGTGGCCAGGCAAGCGGAACACGCCCCGGCGGGCAGGGCGAAAGCCGGCCTCAGGCTGATACCGCTGAAGCGGGACAGGGCAGGCGTGGCGGCGGAGCGGGCCGGGGCGGATTCGGAGGCAGGCAAAGCGGCGGCATCGACGACATGCTTGAGCGTTTTCCGACTATCACTACAGGGGATTTGAAAATTGGCGATATGATCGCAGTTTCAAGCACAAAAAGTCTGAATGCTGACCGCATTACCGCGATAAAATTGCTGGCCGGGATTGAACCGTTTGTAAAGGCGGCGGCAGCAAACGGCGGAGAGAGGCGAGACAGACAGGGCGGCCAGAGTTTAAGCATTCCCGGCCTTGACGCGTTGAATTTCCCGTAGAAAAGTTCGAAAAAAATTGTAATGCCGCCCGTCTCGGCGGCTGTCCGGTGAGCGTCCACCGCACTTTTGAGTGCGAGACGCTCAAAACAGCCAGCGGGAAGCTGGCGTTACCAGGAAGGCGAAATTGAAATGACATTTACCAAATCTTTTATATTAATCGGAATAATTACTTTATTGTTTAATCTTCCAATTTTTGCACAGCAGAACGGCGGTTTGGGCGGCCAGATCGTGGATACTCTCGGCGCTGTCGTTGTCGGTGCGTCCATTACGGTTATATCGGCGAGCGGTACCGAGAAAACTGCGACCAGCAATCAGCGCGGCGAATTCACCGTTACTGCGCTTACGCCCGGAAAATATACGGTTCGGATTGCGTCGGAGAATTTTGCGCCCTATGAAAACACGGAAGTTGAAATTATTGCCGGGCAGCGGGAAGAACTGATTGTTCCTCTGACTGTTGAAGGCCTGACGGAACAGGTCGAGGTTGCAAGCGGGGAAGGCGTGTCGACCGACCCGCAGAACAACGCCGGCGCAACGGTATTGAGAGAAAAGGAACTCGAGGCATTGCCTGATGATCCCGATGATCTCGAAGCCGCTCTGCAGGCTCTTGCCGGCCCTTCTGCGGGTCCGAACGGCGGCCAGATCTATATCGACGGATTTACCGGCGGACGCCTACCGCCGAAGGAATCGATCCGTGAAATTCGTATCAATTCCAATCCGTTTTCCGCTGAATACGACCGCCTCGGTTTCGGGCGTATTGAAATTCTAACAAAACCCGGATCGGACAAATGGCGGGGAAGCGCGTTTGTCAATTTCAATGACGAAAGCCTGAACTCGCGCAATCCTTTTGCCGCCAACCGTGCTCCGAGTCAGCGGCGGTTCTTCGGCGGCAATGTTTCGGGACCTATTCAAAAAGGCAAATCGTCATTCTTTTTCGATATCAGCAATCGCGACGAAGATAATAACGCGGTTGTGAATGCGCTTATTTTGGACCCGTCGTTAAATCCCGTAGTTTTCAGCGAGGAATTTCAAATTCCCAGCCGAAGATTTTCATTCAGCCCGCGTTTCGATTACGCGATCAACGATAAGAATACGCTGGTCGCCCGCTATAGCTTTGAACGAGCATCGTTTGAAAATCAGGGTATAGGTAATTTTTCATTGCCGTCAAGGGCGTATGCGACGAAAAACATCGAGCATGAAATACGGCTAACCGAGACGATGATCATAAATCCCACGACAATAAACGAAACCCGATTCGAGTACAGTTGGGAAATGCGTGATCAGGAAGGCGATAATACAATTCCGACCATCAATGTTGCCGACGCTTTTACAGGAGGCGGTTCGCAGATCGGTTTAAGCTTTAACCGTGCAACTACGTGGGAACTGCAAAATTACACAACTACATCCTTCGGCAAAAGTTCTGAGCACGGTCTTAAATTCGGCATCAGGCTTCGCGGGATAAACATTACGGACCGGTCGGAAAACAATTTCGGCGGAAATTTCACGTTTACAAATTTGGACAATTATCGCGGCGCAATTCTGGACACAGCGGCACCGACGCAGTTCAGCATCACGGTTGGAAATCCACAGCAAAGTGTTTCGCGAACGGACATGGGTTTATTTATTACCGACGATTGGCGCGTCAATCCGGGTCTGACATTGAGCTTTGGCTTGCGGTACGAAAACCAGAATAATATTGACGATGATATGAACTTTGCTCCGAGATTTTCTTTCGCTTGGTCACCCGGCGCGGGCGGTGCCCGTCCGCCGAAAACCGTTATTCGCGGCGGAGTCGGTTGGTTTTACGAACGATTTGGCGAAAATCTGACTTTACAGGCTCTTAGATTTAACGGGTCGGAGCAGTTAAATCTCATCGTAAATAGCCGGGATTCTGATCCTGCTCGCCGGGCGGCTGCTATAGCGCTTCTGCAGCAACCGGTGTTTACGCTTGGCGGCGTTACCAATGTGCCCACAACGGATCAGATACTGACAGCCCTTCCGCAATCGAACACTATCCGGTCCGTCTCACCCGATTTGCAGTCGCCGCGCATGTTTCAAGCTGCATTCGGCGTAGAGCGTCAATTGCCGGCACGCACTACAGTGTCTCTTTTTTATATCGGCTCGCGAACTGTGAATGTTTTCCGGACGCGGAATATAAATGCTCCAGTTTGCCCTTTTCCATCTGATTGCGAGAATGTTTCGCTGCCGGATCCTACGTCCGGAAACATTTTTCAGTATGAATCGAGCGGCGTTTTGAATCAAAATCAGATGATTGTAAATTTCCGGTCGATGTTTAGTACAAAGTTTTCCCTGTTCGGTAATTATAGGCTCGGTTTCGCCAGCGGTGATTCGGACGGAGCTGGAAGCTTTCCCGCTTATTCGTATGATCTGTCGAATGAATTCGGCCGGTCTTCTTTCGATATCAGGCATAATTTTGTTATTGGCGGCAATTTCACCATCCCGTGGAACATCTCATTAAGCCCGTTTATCATTGCAAATTCGGGTCGGCCTTTCAATATAACCACAGGGATCGACGGGAACCGCGATTCGATCATTAACGACCGCCCGTCTTTTGCCACGGATTTAGGTCGTCAATGTAATTTCGGAACAACAGCGCTCCCCTCGATCAGAGATTGTGTCGTGAGGACCCAATACGGTGATTTCGATCTTCAGCCGATAGCCGGCCAGACGATCATTCCTCGCAACTACGCACAGGGCCCGACTTTCTTTTCAGTAAATCTGCGTGTCGGCAAAAACTTCGGTTTCGGAAGCTCTCCTCAAATGGCGGTCGCTGAAGGACAGACGGGCGGTGGACGGCAAGGCGGCGGTGGATTTCCTGTAGGCGGCGGCGGACTAGGTGGACGCGGCGGAGGCGGCCGAGGAGCAGGCGGTGGTGGCGCACGACGCGGTGGTGGTGGTTTTGGCGGCGGGGAAGTGAGAAAGCCGTATAATCTGAATGTCGGACTCAATTTTCAAAATTTATTTAATAACGTAAATTTCGGTTCCCCGGTAGGTAATTTAAGCTCGAGCAGGTTCGGCCAGTCGACTTCGACAAGTGGAGGCTTCGGCGGATTTGGCGGCGGCGGCGGCGGCGGATCAGCTAACAGGCGCATCGAACTGCAAATGCGATTCAATTGGTAGAAAACAATGAATGAAATATAGTTTAAGGGAGATGAGGTACGCGCACATTAGTCTCCCGTTTTGTTCAATGGAAATATCAGGGAAAGGAAGTATTTATGAAACGACGTCTGATAGTACTTTTGATTATTTGTTTTTACTGCTTAAATGTGTTTGCACAAAGTCAATCAAAATCTACGATGGTTGCTGCTCCGCCCGGAAATTTCAGCGCCGAGATTGAACTTGCAAAGCTCACCCTGGCTGCCCATGGCGGTGAAAAGTTGAGGGCAATGAAGACCCTTGTCGTTAAAGGTTCGGTCGATGTAACGACGTCCGCGATAACACAGGCGATTCCGGCGACATTTATAACAATTTTTGCGGGCGACAGATATCGTATCGAGATCGTCAACCCTTTCCAACCACTCAAACAGGTTTTTGACGGCGTGCAGACTTCTACCACGATTCGCGGCGGATTTACATTGCCGCCGATAAACCGTCTCGGGTTTCCGCTCCTTCCTCGTCTGGGCGAGCAGGGATTTGCTATTACAAGCCTGCCTGAATCTAAGAAGAAAAAAGGATTTCGAATGACATCGCCCGAAGGGTTTTATACTGATTTTTATCTTGATGAGAAAACGAATCAAATCAAAGGTTACGATTCGAGCTACGATATAAATGGAAAGGCTGTAACGACTTCTGTCGAGGTAGATAAATACCGGATTGTAGACGGCATAACCGTTCCGGAAAAATATGCTCAGCGGTTCGATACCGAACAGATTACGATCTATGCAAACTTTAAAGCCAAAGAGATATTTGTGAATTCCACGATTTCGAACGAAGTTTTTTCTCTCGCAAATTAGGTTTATGACAAAATTTATTATTTGGCAAAGCGGCTCGTTTTCCACCAGTCGATTGTCTTTTGCAAACCTTCCTCCAACCCGACAAGCTTTTCATATCCCAGCCATTCGCGGGCAAGGGAATTGTCGGCCTGTGAGTGTTTTACATCGCCTTTGCGTTCAGGCTGGTAGTTTGCCTGTATTGAAGGCCGGCCGGTGATTTTCTTTATTACTTCGAGCAGTTCGTTGAGCGAAACCTTCTCTCCATTCGCCACATTTATTACTTCACCAAGTCCGGAAGAAGATTGTGCCGCCTGCAAATTCGCATTTACAACATTTGCGATGTAAGTAAAATCTCTGGATTGTTCTCCGTCGCCGTAAATTACCGGTACATCACCTTTCATCAGAGCATCGATAAAACGCGAGATCACGCCTGAATACGCGGATGATGGGTTTTGCCTCGGCCCAAATACATTAAAATACCTGAGCGAAATTGTTTCCAGACCGTAAACTTTATAAAAGACACGGCAATAATATTCGCCGGTCAGTTTTGCCGCGGCATAAGGGGAAAGTGGCTCGGGGCTCATCGTTTCAACTTTCGGGAGGATTTGCTGATCGCCGTAGGCAGAGCTCGATGCTGCATAAATAATGCGCCGGACGCCGGCTTTTTTGGCTTTTACTAAAAGGTTGAATGTGCCGTTGACGCATGCCTGGTGTGTTTCGGTGGGATTTTCGACCGACCGCGGCACGCTCGGAAGTGCCGCCTGGTGAAAAATGAACTCAGCGCCGTCAATGGCCCGAAGCAGAGCGCCGTCGTCATTCAAATCACCCTTGATAAACTCAAAATCACCGGATATTTCTTCCAGATTTTCAAGATATCCAGTTATGAGGTTATCCAAAATAGTTACTCTGGAGCCCAGCCGGATCAATTCTCCGGCAAGATTGGAGCCGATAAATCCCGCTCCTCCGGTTACCAGGACTTTTGATGCTAATGGCATATTTTATTGGCAATACAAAGGATTTATAGAGCGCGACGACTCGGAAGTTTGGCGGATATCGAATCTCGCGGCAGCAATTTATCTTCCGACACCGACATACTCAAAGCCAAGCTCGCGCATGTCATTCGGTTCGTAAATATTGCGTAGATCAGCGATCTTCGGCGATTTTAAGAGCCTTTTCACTTTTTCCATATCGAGAGAGCGAAACTGGTTCCATTCGGTGATTATCAGTAGAGCATCGGCGCCGTCGATTGCATCGTATTCATCCGTCGCATATTCGATCCCGTTTAAATAGTGCTTTGCCTCGTTCATCGCAACCGGATCAAAAGCCCTGACCGTACCGCCAAGTTTAACAATAGCATTGATAATATCGATAGCAGGCGATTCGCGCATGTCGTCGGTTTCAGGTTTGAACGAAAGCCCCAAAACACCTATCCGTTTCCCTTCCAAATCGCCGACAAGTTTTAAAATTTTCGGCATCATTGTTTCCCGCTGCCGCTCGTTTGCTTCGATCACGGCGTCGACAATTCTGGTTTCGACGCCAAACTGATCGGCAACGGTCGATAATGCGCGCGTATCTTTAGGAAAGCACGAGCCGCCGTATCCCGGCCCGGGATGAAGAAACTTGCGGCCGATACGATTGTCCATTCCCATTCCGCGGGCCACGTCGTGGACATCGCAGCCGATCGCGTCGCAGAGATTTGCAACTTCGTTAATGAATGTGATTTTGGTGGCCAGAAAGGCATTTGCAGCGTACTTTATAAGCTCGGCTGCTTCAAGCGATGTTATAACTATTGGTGTTTCAATGAGATAAAGCGGACGGTAAAGATCCTTTAATATAGCTATCGTGTCTTCTTCGTTGCTGCCGATTATCACCCGATCGGGCCGCATAAAATCCCCTATTGCGGCACCTTCACGAAGAAATTCGGGGTTGGACGCTACGCCGAAATTTGTTTTGGATGTTAGATTTTCCGCTACGAAACTTCGAAGCCATTTACCGGTGCCTACCGGGACAGTTGATTTGGTAACAAGCACCTTATAGCCGTTCATGGACTCCGCGATGCTCTTTGCAGCCTGGCGGAAAAAGCTCATATCGGGCGAACCGTCTTCCTTCGGCGGTGTTCCGACCGCTAGAAAAAGAACCAATGCCTGTTCAACTGAGGCTTTAATATCCGTAGTGAAATGAAGCCGGCCGGCTTTTATGTTTTTTTCAACGATCTGTTCCAGGCCGGGCTCATAAATAGGGATAATGCCTTTTTGTAAATTCTCGATTTTAACCGTGTCCACATCAACACAGGTTACCTCGACGCCGAATTCCGCAAAACACGCACCCGTGACCAGGCCCACATAGCCGGTGCCGATAACCGCAATATGCATAAGACATCACTATAAACCAAAAATACTTTAATGGCCGAAATCCACGAGATTAAACGAAATTATGCGGGCCACATTGCAAAATATGACCCGCATTTTTAGTTTAGAAACTATAAGAATTCAGGACCGCTATTATCGAGTTGGGCTAACAATAATCGCGCCGCCGCTGATATTAGTATCAGTATTGGTGCCAATAAAAATAGCAACTCCGACAATTCCTGCTGCCGCGAGAAGGAGCCAAATTGGACCGCCGAACCGGACCGGAGGAGCCGAATTCGGACGCAGGCAGGGTGGACACCCGGTTTGTGCAAGGTTTCCTGCGGTTGCCGAAGTACCAGCCGCGATCTGCTTATCCATCGTGCCTTCACGCATTGTTACCAACCCGGAAGTTGTGTCCACGTGGGTATGCGAACATTCAGTCTCAACCGAGAAATTGTCGGATTGTCCGGCGTCGGCAATTACCGTTGCGTCCTTGGTCGTGATCGTCGTCGCCACTCCTGCGGAGTTCGAGACGCGGGTTTTTCCCGCCGAAAGAATTCCGACGATACTATTGTCGGAAAAATTCAATACGAGGTTTGAGTGCGCCAGAATTTCGATCCGTCCGCTTTTGCCAAGGCTGATCACGGCACTGGAATCGGCACCGGTTACGATCATGCTTCCAGAAACAATTGTGGCGTTGGAAACTGCGGGTTGGCCGTTTACGGTTACCTGTCCCGTGACTGTAATGTCTCCGGACAGGTCTTTCCCTACCGCGAGGGCGACAGTTGAATAGGCGCACAACACGGCGACGGCGGTAAATGACGTTATTAATTTACTGATACAATTTTTGCCGAGCATTTGATTTAATCTCCTTCCTGTAACAATCCTTACAATTTAAACATTTCCCGAGGGCCTTTGTTAAGCCGATCTCACGAGATAAACGCAGTGTTAGCGGGTTGGGCTGACAACAATTCCGCTTCCGCCCAATTCGACGCGATTATCGGCTCGTGTTGCAGCATAGATAATCACCGCGGCCGCACCAGCTAATACGCCGCCTAAGATCCACCAACCGGCTCCGCCGTCATCGTCATCAACCACCTGAGCTTTGCCCACTGCCGAAACCGACTCACCAGAATTAAGGCTGAAGTAATTTCCTTCGATTGTTTTGATGTTAACCGCTCCTGAAGACCCGAGAACTGTTAATTTGCCTGACGTCAACTGTCCGTTGATCACTCTGTCGTCAAACGAAAGAGTTACCGTTGTGTTGGGAGCCAATTCCACTTTTCCGGCTTTGCCCATATTAATTACAGCGCTCGCGTTTTCCGGCGTTGCAATCATGCTCGATGAAAAAATTGAGCGTCCGCTCTTGGCCTCTTCGCCATTTACCATAACGACAGGCGTTTCACCGGCCGCATTCACTCCGGAAATCAGCAGTTCACCGGCAATCTTTCCCGAATTTGCCAACGCAACCATTGAGTAGGTTGCGAGTACCGTTACACACAAAGACGCAGAGAGCGCCTTGCGAATCCACACTTTACTGTTCATATTTCTCCTCATGTACCGCCCAAAATCAATAATATCAAAAAATCAAACCTTTCAAACTTTTACACGAATCATAGGTTGCTGTCAATAAAATCAGCCGAAAATTTGTAAAATTTGAAAAATAATCTTTCCAGTGCTTAAAAAACTTCTAAGCTTAGATTTGATAAATATTTATATCACAGTTCAGCGCCTATTCAAAGACAAATTTAATTAAATTATTTTTCGCACGGACATACCACCCTTAATGGCCGCAAAAAGCGTTCCGTTATCCCGTGGTTAATTTGAATCGACCCGAAATATATCTTATTTTACCGCGCATTGGCCAGATTGCCGAAACTTCTGATTTCTGTTTTAATTTGGAAGCCGTTTTTATAGCTAAAGGATAGAGACGAATAAATCAAAAAGAAGGATTCGGATTTTGTTCATTTATCGGTGTCAATCCCTGTTTATCCGTGTTAAAATTTCTCTCTACGTCTCAACGATCAAGTAATTCTAATGAATGAAATCGTTCTAGCCGCCGATCTTGGCGGGACAAATTTACGGATGGCTGCTGTCGATTCCGACGGCAAGGTTTTGTATCGAACGGGAATAGAAACGCCAAGATCAGAAAATCACAAGCCGATTGTTGCATCTCTCATTCAATTGGCAATCGCGTGCCGTGAAGCGACAAAAAAAGACGCTTCCGTTACTGCCTTTGGCGTTGCGGTTCCGGCTATTATTAATACTTGCGGTAAAATTTTCAACGCGCCGAACTTGCCGGAATTGAACGGTTTGGAATTTTCCTCGGCAATTGCGTCTAAAATAGGAGTTCAGGTGATCGTTGAAAACGACGCAACGGCAGCCGCGATCGGTGAAAATTGGATGGGAGCATCCCGGGATTTCGGAAGCTCGATATGCGTAACGCTCGGCACAGGCGTCGGCGGCGGGATAGTAATTGACGGAAAGCCGCTCAGGGGAATTGACGGAACTGCCGGTGAGATCGGCCATATTTGCGTAGAGCCTGACGGTGTTAAATGCGGGTGTGGAAGTTTTGGATGTCTTGAACAGTATTCTTCGGCGAGCGCGATTACGCGAATGGCAGTTGAACTGAGGGATCGATATCCGAAATCTTTATTGAGAAATAAAACCGGGCTAGGCCCGCTGGACATTTTTAATGCCGGAAAGTCTGGTGATGCACTGGCGATTGAAGTGTTTCGGCGCGTCGGTTATTATCTGGGCATCGCTTTCGCCGGCCTGGTCAATGTGCTAAATCCCGAAGTCATTGTCATCGGCGGAGGAGCTTCCGCCGGCTGGGAACTTTTTATTGACGAAGTCCTCTACGAAATACGCAAACGAGCGTTCAAACAACCTGCGGAACGTGTCAGAGTCGTTCGAGCTGAGCTTGGCGATGACGCAGGCATACTCGGTGCCGCACGCCTTGCACTGGGGAAATAGCTAACTTACGAAAGAAATCCAATGTCTTAAAAAGATCACATTTTATCCCTGCTTGCTTTACCTGGCAATTTTCATATATAATACTCGTTTCGTGAGATGCATAAGACGTGTCTAGTGGGTTTCGCACCCACTTTTTATTTTGGCTGAAAACCGATGGCGAACCATTCGATCGACGAGCGAATCAAGCAGATTGCCGCTGATGCAGCAGTCCAAAACAGCGTCGAATTCGTGCACGCGGAGATCGTCGGAACGAAGCGGAATTTGACCGTAAGGGTCTATATCGATAAGCCGGAAGGTGTAACGATAGAGGATTGTTCGATTGTATCAAAACGTATCGAAGCAGTTCTCGATGCCGACGATTTTATTCCTTCGGCGTATCTGCTGGAAGTTTCGTCGCCCGGGCTGGAGCGAGAACTGTACAGCGTTGGCGATTTTGAGAAATTTATCGGACAGCGGGCAAAGGTAAAGGTCCGAAACGCGATCAAGGGCCAGAAGGTGTTTATAGGAAGGATAGCCGGGATAGAAAATGCTGAAATCGTTTTTGACGACAAAACCAACGGAACGGTCAGGTTTCCATATGAGGAAGTTGCCAAGGCAAATTTGAGAGTTGATTTGGAGAAGGAATTTAAGAAGAGAGTTCCGTAAATTTGCCGCCTGCTTCAGCTGGTGGATGGAGATTGTTCAAGTTCATGGCTTTAGCCGAATATTCAGCTGAAGCAATATGAAACGGTTTATTGTTTGTTTGGCTAAAGCCGATTGCGTTTAGCAATTTTATCCACTAGCTGAATCTAGTGGCAATTTATAATCAATGGCGGTTTAAAGAGTAATTTATGACATCAACGATCGGACAGAGCATAGAAGCATTGTGCACCGAGCAGGGACTTGACCGCGACATGGTTATTGAAGCGATGAAAGACGCGGTAAAGGCCGCTGCCCGCAAACAATTTAAAGCGCAGGATAAGACCGGCGAGAGCATCGAGGTTGAATGGAACAACGAGGAAGGAATGATCGAGATCTCGCTTCAAAAGACGGTAGTCGAGGAAGTTGAAAACTCCTATGCGGAACTTTCTCTGGCCGACGCTCAGGAGCTTGCCGGGGACGAGATCGAAATAGGCGATATGCTCCAGATACCGCTGCCTCAGGAAGAAATGGGGCGTATTGCGGCCCAGACTGCCAAGCAGATACTTGTGCAAAAAGTGCGCGAGGCAATCCGTGAAAAGGTTTACGATGAATACATCGACCGTAAGGGCGAGCTGATAAATGGAACCGTCAAACGTTTTGAGCGCGGCGATATGATCATCGATCTCGGTAATAACCTCGAGGCGATCCTGCCTCGACGCGAGCAGTCGCGCGGAGAAATATGGAATCAGGGCGAGCGAACGCGTGTCGTGATCGTCGATGTTTCAAAGGATCAGAAAGGCCAGCAAATCCGGGTTTCGCGGGCGTCGTCTGAATTGATTAAGCGGCTGTTTGAAATGGAAGTGCCGGAAATTTATGACGATACGGTTGTTATCAAATCGGCGGTCAGAGAACCCGGCGATAGGGCTAAAATAGCGGTTACCTCGAATGAAAAGGACGTCGATCCGGTCGGCGCGTGCGTCGGAATGAAAGGGTCTCGCGTCCAATCCATAATAAAGGAACTACGCGGGGAAAAGATAGATATTATCGAGTGGTCTGACGAGCCTTCGGTTTTTGCGGCGAATGCGCTGTCCCCGGCAAAGGTTTCACAGGTTCGGATTACCGACATTAACAAACGCAAAATGGAAGTAATCGTCGGCGAAGACCAGCTTAGCCTGGCGATCGGAAAAAAAGGCCAGAACGTGCGGCTCGCCACGAGACTTGTCGGATGGGATATCGACATTGTCAGCGAGGAAGTTTTGAAGAAGGAGATCGCGCTGCAAATGGGCAAGATGATGGCGTCCGGCGAGGCGGTTCCGATCACGGCACTCGAAGGAGTGTCGGCGAATCAGGCAGAAACTTTATCCGAAAAAGGAATTGCGGATGTCGAAGCGCTTGCGGCCGCATCGATCGACGATTTGGTGGACTTCCTGGACGTAAGTCTCGACGAAGCGGAAGCGATTCTTTCTTCGGCAAAGGCTATTGTCGAGGCCCGAAACGTGGAAGTCGAAGCGCCCGAAACTGATGAAGCAGTCGTTGAAGATTCGGAAACGCGGGAAATTACAGACGAAGAAACGTCCGGGCCGTCCGATTCGAAGGAAGAGATCGCCTCCCCGGAAAGCGAAAGTGACGAGGTTGAAAAAGTATCGGAAAATGAAGAGCTGACATCCGAGGCGGTCGGCGAAAATGCTGCGGCAGCAGATGAAGATTCGCCGGATGCACGGGCCGAGGAAGAAAGGTGAGGCTCGATTGAATATCGATTTTGTTGCCGCGCTGAACCAATAAGGGAACGGTTTCTGCGTGGAAGCCGGGATTTGATTGTCCCGTAAAAAAACTAAATATGCCAATTGGTAAGAAAATGCGGATCTACGATCTGGCACGCGAGCTTAAACAGGACGCTAAGCGCGTGATGGAAGAGTTGCGCCGTGAAGGCGCCGATGTCAGCGTCCCGTCCAACTCCGTAAGTGTCGAGCTGGCGGAGAAAATCCGTCTGAGATATTTTCCTAAAGTCGAAATAGCTCCGAAGCGCGCGATAAAAATTATAAAGGCAACTAAGAAAGAAGATTCGCCGACCGCGGAAGAAGAAACGTCACCGGCAGAAATCGAGACCATGCCGGAAACGCGGGCTGATGCCCCGGATGCTACGCATATTCCCGAAACAATCCCGGCAGAAGACGCATTGCCGAAAAAAACACCTCGCAGCGTTTATAAGCTGCAGAAGAAAGCCGCGGCTCCTACGGAAATCGGCATTTCGGAAATCGCCGAAGAAACATCAGTTGAAACCGATGCAACTCAAGTTTCCCGTGAAGCGGATTTTGTCGGCCCGGGAATTGAGGCAGGTGATGCAAACGGCGCTGCTGCCACAATTCAGGAGCCTGTGAAAAAGGCGGCAAATCGGGTTCTTCGCCCATCCGGAACCCAGATCAAGCAACTTACGCTTACTAGGGACGCGCTTGAAAAAGGAGCAAAACCGGGTGAACGGATCGTTAGCGAGGCACCGACCAAAACAGGCAAATTGAATTTGGAAAAGCCCGCCGAGACAGGACGTGATTCAAGAGGCCGAAGGATTGACCTGAGAGGAACGCCCGGCGAAACCTCGACTCCGCAAATAACATACACGCCGCCCGCCGATAACCGCCGCCGTCCGGGACGCTCCGGCGGACGAAAAGGCAAGGGTGCCGACGCCAGAGGAAGATTTGCGGAACGGGATCAGGATACGCCTCGCCAGCGGACGATCGAAGAAAGAGTGCTCGATCAAGTCGGAAAAAGCGAGGCCGGAAATTTAACATCGATTCGTCTTACGGAAGGCGCAACTATTCGCGAATTTGCCGAAGCTCTCGGCATCACACCGCGAGACATTGTTCAGCTTCTTATCAAACGCGGCGTTTTTGCCACGCTCAACCAACCGATGGGTGAAAAAATGGCAACCGAAATGGGGCTCGATTTCGGTTACGACATCAGCTTTGTTCCGTTTGAAGAAATGGTGATCGAGCAGGAATTCGAAGAGTTGATCGCCTCGGACGCCGATGATGAAGAACTGCCGAGGCCGCCTGTCATCACGGTCATGGGACACGTCGATCATGGTAAAACCTCCCTGCTAGACGCAATCCGTTCGGAGAACGTGGCCGAAGGCGAGGCGGGCGGTATAACACAGCATATCGGTGCATATAGTGTTTTTGTGGCCAATTCGGATAATGCGGAACAGCCGCGACGGGTTGTTTTCCTTGATACGCCCGGTCATGAAGCTTTTACAATGATGCGTGCGCGTGGTGCGAAGGCAACCGATATTGTGGTTTTGGTGGTAGCGGCGGACGACGGCGTTATGCCTCAAACTATCGAAGCCGTCGAACATTCCAAGGCGGCTGGCGTTCCCATCATCGTCGCAATCAACAAAATAGATAAACCCGACGCTAATCCCGATAAGGTAAAACAGGGACTTGCCGGACTCGGTTTGCA
>JACDAY010000269.1 GCA_013695195.1 Blastocatellia bacterium
TATTTCACCCGTTATCTTGTGCTAGGTGCGATCATCGCGGTCATTTATGCAACCGGAGCCGTTTCGATCGTTGGCGTGATTCTGGGTATGGCGGGCTTTGGTTTTGCTGTCGTCGTCGACGGATTTATACGAATTTTTTCGGGCATCATGTCAGAACCGCCTGCGTAAGCGGGTGGTTAACAGCCGGGGGACGTTTCACGATAGTTAAAATACACGCTTTGCCACCCGCTAACGCAGGTGGTTCTGACTAAGGATTAAATAATGTTTTTATTAGCTGCGGAAGGCGGGCATCATACGCCGCTTATTGTCGAATTCATCAACCATTATCTGGGCGAGCCGGTTCATCGAATCCAGATGGCAACGACACACAAATGGTGGAGCGCTTTTTTCGCCAATTTTGGCACGACGCCGGAAAAGGTATTTGGCGGCGAGTACACCGCGGAGAACGCGATTCCCTGGTACACGATCATGTTTGTGATCGCTTGTATATTGACAATAATCCTCATCAACATCTTTAAAGGGAAATTGTCCGAAGACGACCCGACGCAGGGTCAATTGACGCTTGAGGCCGGATTCCTGGCTATCAAAGGTCTGGTCGTCAGCGTTATCGGCGAGCACGGATTTAAATATTTCCCGGTTGTCGCAACATTCGCGGTTTTGGTTTTGATCTCGAACCTTATGGGATTGTTCCCATTGTTTATGTCGCCGACAGCTTCAGTAAATGTAACGTTCGCGCTCGCTATATCATCGTTTGTGTATTACAACTACGTCGGAATAAGCGAGAACGGAATTGTAAAACACCTGGCCCATTTTACCGGCCCACGGCTTCCTTTGCTGATGACGCTTATAATCACACCGCTGATTTTTACGGTCGAACTCATCAGTAATATGATTCGGCCATTCACGCTGGGTGTGCGCCTATTTGCGAATATGTTTTCGGATGAACAAATTTTTGCTCAGATAACGAATTTGTATCCTCCGTTCACACAGTTTCTGTTGCCGCTGCCGCTGACTGCCCTTGCTGTGTTCGTCGCGTTCGTGCAGACGCTGGTGTTCACGCTGCTGTCGATGATCTATATCAGCGAAGTTTCGCACCCGCCGCATGACCATCACGGGGAAGAGCCGCACGGTGAACCGGTCACGGCGACGGCCTAATTGCAGAAGATTTGAACGCTTTTGGCGTTCATTGCAGGCTGGGAGCCTGCGTTCCGACGGCGGATCGATTTGAAAACTTGTGATTTATAGCGGCGGCACCCTTCCTACCGGTCGGGTTTCTGCCTGATATGCCCGCACGCGACAGGAGCCTTGACTCCACGGAGTAGAAATCAAGTGCATACCGGAAGCGAGGCGAAATTATACGGAGCAGTGCAAGTTTGAGGAACGATTCTCCTGGGGATCTCGTATATTAAAATAGAACAGGAGATAGAAAATGAATAAATTAAGATACATATTTTTTGCCACATTGGCGTTGGCTTTGATGGCAATTCCGGCGATGGCTCAAGGAGCGGCGGACAACGAATCATCGGTTAACGCGGCAAAAGCGATTGGCGGCGGCATCGGTTTCGGCCTGGCGGCAGGTTTGGCGGGCATCGGCCAGGGATTGGTCGGTTCGCGTGCCGCAGAAGGTGCCGCCCGCAATCCCGGAGCTGCCGCAACGGTCCAAACGCTTATGATCATCGCGCTGGCTCTTATCGAGTCACTCGTGCTGTTTGCATTGCTTATCGTATTCGTTAAGCTTTAATCATTATTCCAAATACGGATGCGGATGAGGTTTGCAAAGATCTCGTCCGCATTTATTTGGCGCGTAAGCATTCGCACAAAATTAAAGCATTCATCCGGTTTTTTAGCACCAAAGGTGTGTCGTAATATAGCCTGTGGCAACGCCACAGGGACGAGTCAACCAAAAAATAACCAGCCGCAACGCGGCGAAGTATTTGCGCGACGTTTACACGCAGGAGCTACTTCGCACCTTTGGTGCTTTAGCTCATGTTGACGATGTTCCTGTGGCGTTGCCACAGGCTGTATTACCGCCGCACCTTTGGTGCTTTTAGCGAAATACAGATTTTTTTGCAACCTGAGCATATTTCAAACGTTCTAAGAAATAATGGGCGATCAACTTACGGGAAAAATAATTGCGGATAAATATCGTATCGATACGCATTTTCGGAATGACGATGCGGCAGATTTTTATCGAGGCCGTCATCTTTTTATGGACAAGCCGGTTATGCTGAAGATTCTGCCGCCGGCTTTGGACTTTGACGAACAGACCCGTAAACGATTTTCAGCCGAGGCGCAAAACGCCGTCCTGCTTGAGCATCCGAACGTTTTGGCCGTGAGTGATTTCGGCACTGACAAAGACGGAACGGTTTATATCGTATTCGAAGGGTTCGAAGGCGACACCTTAAAACAAGCTATTGCCCGCGACGGCCGGTTTCCCATCGATAGAGCGGTCGCGATCGCCAAACAAATCGCTGACGCAGTTTCAGATGCACACGAAAAGGGTTTTGTTCATGCGAATCTAACGCCGGAGAATATTTTAATTGCGGATTCGTCGATTGGTGAAAATGTTAAAGTATTCGATTTCGGCGCCGGCGAGAGATCGTCCGTTAACGTCGCGTATTATGCCCCTGAACAATTTTCCGGTCAGAAAAAACCCGATAGCCGCTCAGACGTTTACAGTCTCGGCATAATTCTGTATCAAATGCTTGCCGGCCAAGTTCCTTTTATAGGCGAAACGCCGACCGATGTAAAACTCAAACACGCCGAAGAGCCTCCGCCGCCGCTTTCCGTTCTTCGACCCGAAGTCCCGGCTTCGGTAGAAACGGTGATGCAGAAGGCTTTGTCTAAGGATCCGGAGCAGCGGTATCAAACAGCAAACGAATTAGCCGAAGATTTGGATCAAGTATCAGGCTCACTTTTGGATCCGGGGTCGTCGGGCAACAATATCTGGAAAACGGCCTTTGTGGTGCTGGCCGGTATCTCCGTGCTCGCGGTTGCTTTGATTTACGCAACATCTGTGAAGCGGACCAACCCGACGACGCAACTTCAGCCCGATGCCAATGGTCAGCCCGTACAGCCGATAAATCCTGCGACCGGAACTGAAGAGCAAAGCCTGGCCGCAATGCCGGCGTTGACGTCTGAGATGATGTCTAATTCGAACATGACCCAGCCGCCCGGAACACTTCCCGGAGGTGATAATTACAATCCGTGGGCCAGCGGTCAGCCTCCGCCCGGAGCACCGCCGACGACGTATGTTGCACCCGGTGGACAAGTTTATACAATCGATCCGAATAATCCGAGTCAGTTTATGCCCATGGAAGGCGGCGTCGTTCTTGTTCCGATACCTGCAAACACAAATACAGCGGCAAAGCCGACTCCAACGCCCAGGACTCCGCCTGCGAATGCGAATACAACAGCCACACCCGTTCCGACCCCGGCCCCGAAAGCCACGCCGGTTCCGGCGAAGCCCGTTCCAACACCGGCCAGAACACCTGTAATACCTGTTAATTCTGAATTATCGAGTGGTGAACCGGAAGCGTAAGCGCGGGTGCGGAGTAGCACTTCCAGACCGGCACTTTGGGTCCAATGAAAATGAAAATAAGCTTTTGAAGAATGTTGATGGTGATCTAAAGAGCTTACAACCATTTGCAGTCTGTGGAAGGGCGGCTTGCCCCCGCCAAAGTGTTTGATTTGTGGCCCTACAAGAAATCGTAAAGCGTTTTTACGGTAAGTAAAAATACGGCGCCGAGAAAAATACGCTTGAGCCGGACATCATCCATTTTTGCCGCATAATAAGCTCCGATGTACGCTCCAGCGAACATTACGACGGCTAAAATCAGACCGAGTTTGTAATTAACCAATCCCTGCCACATAAATACAACGGTCGCAACGATCGAAGAAAATACATTAATAAATTTTGTCGAAGCGACCGCTTCGGTAAACGTCATTCCAAAAAATGCGACATAAACGGCAGTCAGGATCGTTACATAACCGCCGCTGTACAAACCACCGTAAATCCCCAGCACGAATGTCAAAATATACGTCAGCAAATAATAGCCGTGCGAAACCTTGCCGCGTTCACCGACATCCGAATCACGTTTTACCAGCGTGAAAACAATAACGGCGATCATCGCCGCCGAGACGATCAGCCTGATACCCTGGTTCGTTATAAACCCGACCAATGCCGCTCCCAAGGCCGAGCTCACGACCGTCAAAATTACCAACGGAGAGATCCTGCGATATTCGATCGTGCCCCGACGCAAAAACGGTATCGTCCCGCCCACCGCCATAAACACCAGCCCAAACATATTCGTCGCCACCGCGACCTTTTCGTTGATCCCAAACTGAAACATCACCGGAACGGTAATCAATGAATTGCCCCCCGTCACGACGCCGATCACGCTCGTAAAAAAGAACAATAGGACCAATAAAATTAGACTGAAAACAGCCATCAGCTAAGTTCCGATATACGTTCACGAGGAGGAAAGTTAACAAAAAGCCTCTCGGATTTCCGAGAGGCCTTGAAACCACCGAAGTGGCAATGCTTACAAAGAAAGTTCACTAGAAATCATACCGCACAGC
>JACDAY010000296.1 GCA_013695195.1 Blastocatellia bacterium
ACTTCACCCTGTGCCACGTTCAAACTCACATCATCGACAACGCGGCGGCGGCCGTATGTCTTTTGAAGGTGAGCCGCAGACAAAGATTTAGTTAGAAAGTGATTGTTGTTTCCGTTGGAAGCTGCGGGTGGCAATTGATTTAAGGAGCTCACGTTGATTGTTACTAGTTATTCTTAACTTTGTAAACCGATCTCGTTCTTCCGGCCGCATTTTGTTTCGATTTCCCTTCGCTGACGATTCGATTTTCACGTAAATAAACCGTCATCTGCCCGCCTTGCGAAGAGCCGGTTTCAGCATCTTCGACTCGAGCGGGACTTCCCCGCAGAACGACGCTTTCGTCGGATGCAACATATTGAGCAAAATCGGCGCTGGCACGGCGATTTGGCTGCGTAATCAAAACGTTAGTCTCAATGTCCGTGCGGGCGACTTCATTCGTCTCTGTTAGAAATACATTTGCGGCACCGCCGGTAATCCGGTCGGTTCCCTGACGAATATCGACGTCTTTTTCGTAGTGGAGAATGCGACTCTCGTGATTATATGTCATTTTCTTTGCCGACGCATATACCGGGACAGTAGTTTCCTTGCCGTTTTCCTTGCGTTTAGCGTTATATAGAAGACTCTGCACATTACCATCGACGTGAAGCTGTCCCTGTTTTTGCATTAACAAAAGTCGATCGCCCCGCAAATAGTTATTATCCTGCCAGCCGCGGGCGTTGCCGGAGTACATTCCGGTTTCAGCCCGATGGTCGAACTCTCCGGCATCGGCAGTTATATAAACGGGTTTATCGCCTTTCCCGAAAGGAGTCGCGCCGCCCGTATTCTTCTGGCTGTAATAAGTCGTGCTAGTTCCGCCGCGCAGAAATGATTTTTCATTTCTGGTGTCCCAATCAATTTCTTTCGCCTTCGCCCGTGCTCTTGAATCCCAAACTGTCGGCTCGCCGCCGCGCAGCCTGACGGTTTCATCGCCTGCAGTGAAAGAAATCTGATCGGCGATCGCGTTTCGCTCAAGCTCGGTAAACTTTGCGTCGCCCGATGCATCCAGTTTTTCGACATCCTTCGTCTGCTGATTAAAAGAAGCGGTAAGTTTATCGGCGATGATCGTTTGTGTGCCGCGATCTGCTGCAGGCATTGTTGGTACGCGGACTGTTTTTGTCTTTACACCCGCTATGCAGTTTTTCGCATTATTGCCGGACGCGAAAAACTCGCAATCGAATCGCGGCGCATTTATTGTCGTTTTATAATTTTGCTCTGCGGAGCGCAGCGGTTCTACGAAGAGCTCGGCGTTACCGACCGCTTCCGCTTTTTGCAGGTCTTTTCCACTGGTATTAAAAAAAGTTTTGACCGAGTCTGCGGTAATTCGCTTATTTGCCGAATCAGGTGCGTTGTCCGGTACATTCAACTGAATCGTTGTCCGCCCATCGGTCTGCATTCTTTCCAAAAGGCCGTCCCCTTTGAAAAATACGTTAATGGCTTTCGGCGAGGAAAGCGTTACTTTTGCATATTCAACAGGATTTGAAGGGGTAAGAACGGCAGTACCGGAGCCAATCAAATTGGCGTTTAACAGCTTTTGCATGTCATTGAAAGCCGCGTTCAATTCGTTCCCGGATATCTCGGTCGTGCGGTCGGCATTTGACTGCTTTAAATAAGCATTTCCCCGGACATGCGAATTCTTGAGTTTTCTGTTCGCAAATAATTCCGCGGTAATATTGTCGCCTTTGATCAGATCGCTGCCCTGCGTGATCTCAGCTTCGCCGTTCAGAAATATTTTGCCGTTTGTTTGCTCGTATATGGCGGTGTTTGAACGGATGTTCGTAGGCGTGTCGTCTTCTACAGTTACAATATGGACGCCATTTTTCAGATCAAACCGATCGATATCTTTTTCGTAAAGCGCATAGCCTGAACTGATTTTCGTCGGCTTGCCGTCGGACTGTCTCGTATCGATTTGTACGTTTTCGAACAACTCAAGCTTTTTTACATCGCGGCTTCCTTCGTTTTTCTCGATAAGAAAAACATTTGCCCGGCCGGATCGAACGTCCGCAGTCTGGGACGCGTTGTTTGTTTTATTCCTCGATGTAAGTCTGATAGTTACACCGTCGTGCAATTCGATCTTTTCGTTTAGCTGGTCGTAAACGGCATGGCCGGAGTTCAGTTTGGCCGAACTGATATTCGATTGTGCAAGTTCGGATGATTCAAATGTCTCGACCTCGACATCACGCAGCAGCTCCAGTCTCTTTTCCCTGACTTTGACAATAGCACCTGTCGATCTTCCGCGAACATTTTCTCTCTCGAATTCGATATGCTCTTCGGCCACGGCGGTTTCGTCTTCCCTTTTATACGTTACAAGAGCGGTTTTAATATTCAGCGAATCGCGGGTTTGAATATTTACATCTCCGGTAAAGTAAGCCGTAAAATTCTTATTTTCTGCCGGGATATAAACTGCTTTTTGAGCAGTGATCTTGTCTGAGGTTGTCCCGCCGCTTTCATCAAAAACCTGTAGAAAGACATTCTCCAGTTCCATGTGGTTATCTGAAAACGTGGTTGCTTTGTCGGCTTTGATATAATATTTGACTACGTCGCCGTCCATTTCGCTGCGCTCGTATCCGTTGATGGACGCGACTACATCCTGTGACAAGGAAGTAGGAAAGCCCTTCATTCTGAATTCAGGATTATTTCGCGCGCGGTAAAAACCGACGCCGATCGCCAGAACTGTAAACGCCAGCATGACTATCGCCCCAAAACGAAAAAGTACAGGCATTTTCGCGCGCAGCTGAAATTTCTTTATATTTTTAACGTTGTTCTCAGGCACCTGTCTGATTATCTGCTCTTAAATCCTCGACGACAAGCTGCAGCCGGGAATTTCCCTGCCATATATTTGCCTCGGGCGTGTAAGCTAGTTCGATGCGGGATTCGGGATGCAGAGTTCGCTCTTTTGATTTCTCCACGCCGTCCCACCAGACCGCCTCAAATTGCCTGCCCGTTTCATCATAAAGACGCATTTTAAGGTGTTTTTGCTTCATTACAAACGGTGAATCCCGCAGGAATAAACCCCGCGTCACGAAAATCGGCTTTGGATTTCCCGCTCCAAAAGGCTCGAAGCATCTAAGCTCTTCAACCAATTTCAGATTAAGCGTCTGCGGCGTAATGACAGCATCGATTTTTAGCTCCGGGATTAGATCATCATCCAAAAGTACATCGCCTGCATGTCGATTGAGACTTTCCCTCAGCGATCCAATATTTTCGACTTTGATCTTCATCCCCGCAGCTGCGGCGTGCCCGCCGAACTGTTCGAAAAGCTCCGGACAGCTTTCAAGGGCATTTAGCAGGTGATAATTGGCGATACTCCGCGCGCTGCCGTGCGCAAAACCGTTCTCAATCGACAGGACGATCGTTGGCCGATAAAGCTTTTCGGCGATCTTTGACGCGGCCAGGCCTATCACTCCACGGTGCCAATTTTCACCGGCCACCACGACGAAATTTTGACTGCCGAGATCTTTCGCCTCAAACAGCGCGAGTTCGGTAATTTGCTGCTGAACCTGCTGCCGTTCGCGATTTCGGCTGTCTAAAATTCCGGCGAGTTTACGGGCTTCGTTAAAATCTTCGCACTCAAATAATTCGACGACATGCCGGGCGACGTCCATCCTTCCGGCGGCATTTATTCTGGGCGCGATCCGAAATCCGATATGATAACTCGTCATATCCGAACGGCATTCCGCAACCTCCATCAAAGCTTTCAGCCCGATATTTTTTGTAGTAGAGAGGTCTTTCAAGCCCAGCGAAACTATGGCGCGGTTTTCGCCGGTCAGCTGCATTACGTCCGCCACTGTCCCGATAGCCGCGATCTTTAGAAAGCTGTTGGCCAGATGTTCCTTGCCCTTCTCCCTGAGTAAAGCATGCGCGAGTTTGAATGCAACGCCAACGCCCGCGAGGTTTTTGTCGGGATAGGGACAGCCAGGCTGATTCGGATTAACCACCGCGACCGCCGGAGGATTTCCACGTATTTCATCGGAAAGATGGTGGTCGGTAACGATGAAATCCAACCCATTGTCTCTCGCCCATTCGAGCGGCTCGAAACTCCGAATGCCGCAATCCACGCTGATAGCAAGGCTAAAGCCTTTGGCCTGCGCTTTTTCAAGAGCCGGGATGTTGATCCCGTAACCTTCGGTGAATCGATTTGGAACGTGAAAACCGGTTTCGGCACCCAGGATCTGAAGCGTTTTTCGCAAAAGCACAGTTCCCGTCGTGCCATCGACATCGTAATCGCCCCAGATCAGAATTTTCTCTTTGTTTTCAAGCGCCTTCAAAATCCGCTGGACTGCTTCCTTCATTCCCATGAGTAGAAACGGCTCGTGCAGATCACTGAATTGCGGATTTAGAAATTTGTGAGCCGATTGTTTCGTATCGTGCCCACGCGAGATCAGCAGCGCCGCGATCAAGGGTGAAACGTTTATCAAATCCTTGAAAGCCCTGACTTTCTCGTAATCGTGTTTTCGAATCGTCCAGCGCTTTGTCATTTGTTGTTTTTTCGCAAATTTTGGAGTATTTCGCGGTTATAATTCATAAGCCCGATAATTCGCGACAGACTAATTATATTTGAGGAGTGAGAAATCCCTGCCAAAGTAAAACCAAAATGACCGAGCCGAGTATGAGACGATAAACGATAAAAATCGCTGTCGAACGTTTTCGCAGGAAAGCAATAAGAAACCAGATTGCAACGTAACCGACAACAGCAGATACAACAGTAGCGACAAACAGCGGCATAAAGCTGTCTTGCGGGAGAATGGCCCAGGCCTCTCTTAATTGGAGCAGTCCGCTTGCCGTAATAGCAGGAATAGAGAGCAAAAAGGAAAATCTGGCAGCGGTTTCACGCGTTTGGCCTGCAAAAAGCCCGCCCATTATCGTCGAACCCGAACGGCTTGCTCCCGGCATCAAAGCCAAAACCTGTGCAAGTCCGACAGCTATCGCATCGCCGAGACCCAGATTTCGCATTCTTTTGCGTTGGCTGCCGAGCAGTTCGGCTAATGCCAGCATAATCGCGATAGCTATGAGCATTGTGGCAATAAACCACAAATTCTTGGTTCCCTCGCCTTCGATAAAATCCTTGTAAACGAAACCGACGATCCCGATTGGAATCGAGCCTATAATGATCAGCCATCCAAGCCACGCCTCTTCCGACAGCCAGATCGGCCGGACTCCGTGCGTGCCTGAATACCTCATCCCTCGTTTACGGGTTACTAAAGCCCAATGATCGCGTATAAATGCCGATACAATGCTGACAATATCGGATGCAAAATAAACGAAAACCGCCGCGAGCGTGCCAAGTTGGATCACCGCCATTGTCGCCGTTATCTGCTCGGCATTCCCGTTATAGAGATTTGTCCAACGGCTCACAAAAACCAGATGCGCAGTCGAGCTGATAGGTATAAACTCGGTCAGCCCCTGGACGATTCCGAGGATAATTGCCTGTAAAAAACTCATAGAAGAAGAGATTGAGTTATCGCAAAGTATTTATGAATGAATGGCAGGGCCTATATTAATCTATCACAAACAACCTATACACGGAATGTTGCCCGGCTCGCGATTCGGTCATAAAGCCGGGCAGGAAGAAATCGCCCGGCCCGCACAATGGCCGCGAGCTGCCAGGGGAATGCGGCAAACTTCTTCTTTCTTTCAATTGCCTTCAAAAAATGCGGAATAGCATCGTCAAGCTCCATGAGAAACGGCATTTTGTTATTGCGGCCCGATGTCAGCGGCGTCTTTATAAATCCCGGCTGGATAATTGTTATATCGATGCCATGCTGTTGCACATCCAGCCGGACACTTTCGAAAAAGGCCGTCATTCCAGCTTTGCTGGCAGAATAGGCTGCTGATTTAGGCAGCCCGCGAAAGCCTGCAAGACTCGAAATCGCAACAAGCTGTCCTCTTCCGCGCTCAAGCATTTCGGGCAAAACGGCGGAAACGGCGTTAACCGCGCCCATCAAATTAACGTCCAGCACTTTCTTGACGGCTTTTGGCTCAAAACTTCGCGTTTCCGGATCATTGCCGCCGATCCCCGCGTTTGCGATCAAAATATCAACATGGCCAAACTCTTGTCGTAATTTATCTCCCGCTTTACGAACAGCTTCGGCGTCAGTTACATCATAAGCAAATATTCGGGCAGCTCCGCCCGCCGATTCACACTTTTCGGCAATCTCCCGAAGCAGGTTTTCACGCCGGGCAAGCAGCCCAAGCACAGCCCCGCGCTTTGCCATCGCAACCGCCAAGCCTTCGCCGATCCCGCTTGATGCACCGGTTAAGAACACCACTTTACCCTTCCAGATCATACACAGGCTGCCATTTTTTAGATATGCCGGTAAGTCACTCCGGGGCGTAGAATTCATCAGGTTCTCACTGTAAAATGCGAATTACCTGAATTTCTTTATGCGGAGGAGTTGCATCCTTGTTTTCAAACCTCGACAACTGTCGTTACGATCACGGGTTTTGTCCCAAGCTGCTTTTGGACAAAACGTTTCATATGTATTCGAAGATTTTCCTTGAAAACGGTTTTATCGGCGATATGTTCATGTTTCATTTCGGATACAGCGTCGATTACGGCTTGGCGGGCGTGTGCGGCAAAGCCGTTGGCCGGGTTGATTCCGGCGACACCGTTTAGCGTGATTTGCGGATCGCCGGACAGTTGGTGGGTTGATTTATCAACCGTTACAACCAAAGAGATCGCGCCGCCGTAAGCCAGCTTTTTGCGTTCGCGGACGACATCATATTCCATCTCGCCGCTGGATTCTTCGTCTATGAATGTTTTATGCAGCACATGTTTCTCGACAACGCGTGCTCCGAATTCGTCGATTTCAAGCAGGTCACCGTTTTCTATTAATATAATATTATCGTCCGAATAACCGGCAACGTGATTTTTGACGTATTCCTTGTGACGGAAGAGCATGCGGTATTCGCCATGGATCGGGATGAGAAATTTCGGGCGGGCGGTTTCGACCATTATCTTTATATCTTCCTGTGAAGCGTGACCGGAAACGTGTACTAACCGGCGTTTTTCCTCGATTATGTTTGCACCGCGTTTATAAAGATGCCCGATCAGGCGGCTGATTCCCTTTTCATTTCCCGGAATGATTCGCGCAGAAAGAACCACGGTATCGCCCTTCTCGATCTCCATTCCCTTATAGGCAGATGTAGCCATGTTCCACAAAGCCGCTCGGGTTTCGCCCTGCGAACCGGTGATCAGATAACAAATTTCGTCATCATCGAGCGCCCGTGACGTGCCTAAGTCGATCATCGTACCGTGCTGAATTTTTAATAAACCCTGCTCATCCGCAATCTCGACATTCTTCTGCATCGAACGGCCCAAAACACAAACTTTCCGGCCATATTCGTGTGCAATATCAAAGACGATTTGCAGCCGATGAAGAGACGATGAAAATGACGCGACAAAAAGACGCCCGGCCGTCTCCTCAAAAATCTCACGAAATGCGGGAATTACGGCCTGTTCCGAAGGCGTCCTGCCGGGAACGGTAGAGTTTGTCGAATCGGCAAGCAATGCAAGAACGCCCGCATCGCCGTATTTGCCGAGTGTTTTTAGGTCGTAGGGTTTGCCGATCACAGGCGTGTCGTCGATTTTATAGTCGCCGGTGTGAATCAGAGTGCCGATAGGAGTTGTTATAGCCAGCGAAAAACATTCGACCAGCGAGTGCGAAGCATGTATAAATTCAATCTTAAAATTGCCGAGAGAGATTATGTCATTCGCCTCAACGCGGTGGAGCAACACGTCATCCAGCATTCTGTGCTCATCCAATCGCTTTTCCGCCAATGCTAATGTAAAACGTGAACCATAAACAGGTAAGTTATACTTTTTAAGGATATAAGAAAGAGCTCCGATATGATCTTCGTGGCCGTGGGTGAGAATAATCGCGGTCATGTC
>JACDAY010000359.1 GCA_013695195.1 Blastocatellia bacterium
TTCGGCTATCAGATCGGAAAACTTACCGATGCGACGGGCGCATTCTCTGCAATAGCCCTGGCTCCTTTTGGTAAAGTTGTATTAGTAATTTTTATTATCGGCGCGCTCGGGCACGGAGCCTGGAACATCCTGCGCGGGGCTGCGGATGTCGATAACGCTGGCGGCGGTGCTCTCGGCATCGCAAAACGCATTTTGTCGATCAGTATCGGCTTCTTTTATTTTTGGCTGGCGTGGTCGGCCTGGAGCATAGTTGCAACGGCGCGGTCATCAACGGAGAATGGCGCGATTCAACAAACGCTGACGTCAATTCTATTAGCGCTGCCTTTCGGCGCAATTTTGGTTTTTCTGATCGGAGTGAGCGTTATCGGTGCGGGAGTGCATGAATGCTACAGGGGTTGGACGGGGAAGTTTCGCGAAAATTACAAACAATATAAACTTGAACATAGCCGCAGCGATGGTATCGTTACCGTCCTCGGCGTGCTGAGTTTTACGGCCCGCGCCTTAATTTTTTTACTGATCGGTTATTTTTTTATTACTGCGGCAATTCAGTTTGATGCGAGCGATGCCGTCGGAATTGACGGAGCTTTACTGACGCTGGCACGAAGCAGTTACGGGAGAGTGCTTTTATTTGTTACGGCGGTAGGTTTGATTTCTCATGGCATTCTCTCGCTTTACGAAGCTACATACCGCCGTATCTGCTAGAAATAATATGAATTATTGGTTGGTAAAACAGGAACCCGAAGCATATTCGTTTGATGATTTAACCACGGACGGCAAAACCGATTGGACCGGCGTCCGCAATTTTCAGGCGCGTAATAATTTACAGGCTATGAAGAACGGCGACAAGGTGCTGTTCTATCATTCCGTAACGGAAAAATCTGTCGTTGGTATTACGGAAGTCTCTAAAACAGCGTTTCCGGACCCGACAGACGAAAAATGGTTTGCGGTTGAGATAAAGTCCGTCCAAAAATTTAAAAATCCGGTTACATTGGATAAAATTAAGGCCAATTCCGCGCTTGCGAATACCGCTTTGATCAGGCAATCGCGCCTATCTGTAATCCCGTTAACGAAAGACGAGTATCTGGAAATTCTCAGCATGTCGAAATAGACGGCACATTATAAAATGTTAAAAGAAGCTGTTGCATATTATCACGAGCTACTGCTTGACCCCGAGATAGCAGGCGAATCGATCCGCGTGCTGGACGAAGGCCTGGAAAGTGCAAAGCTGATTTTCGGAGGCCGGCGGCTTACACCGTATCTCCGCCCGCATTTTGTTACGGAAACCGATTGGGCGCAGGTAACGAAAACGTGTGAGGTTGTCTGGAGCGCTCTTCAAAAGGTGAAGGAAGCAGCTGTCCATGATGATGCGATGCTCGATGAACTCGGCGTTACCGATATTGAACGCGATCTGGTAAAGATCGATCCAGGCTACAGCCAGGTTTCGCCGACATCGCGGCTCGACTCGTTTTTGACCGAAGATTCGTACAGCTACGTTGAGCTAAACGGCGAAAGCCCGGCGGGCATCGCCTACGCCGATTCCGCGACAGCGATCTTCGAGACAATGCCGGTCATGCATAGGTTTGCCGAAAGGTACAGCATTCGAAGCCTGGAAGGCCGGCCGAAAATGCTGGAGGTTTTGCTGAACTGTTACGAGGAATTTTTCGGCGGAAAGCCAGTACAAAAGCCGGTCATCGCAATCGTCGATCTTAAGGATCTCCCGACAATCAAGGAATTTGAGCTTTTTCGTGATTATTTTCAAGCTGCCGGATACACTTCTTTGATCTGCTCGCCGGATGAATTGGAGTTTACCGACGGAAAGTTGAGCTCCAAGGGCGTAACCATAGATATTGTTTATAAACGTCTTTTGGTAAACGAATATTTGCCGATCATGGATGAGTTCCCGGCCCTGGTTAACGCATGCCGGGCAAGGGCGGTCTGCATGGTGAACAGTTTTCGCGGGAAATTGGTGCACAAAAAGGCTATCTTCGCGGTATTGACAAACGAAAAATACGCTGATTTGTTCAATGAAACCGAGCTTAAAGCCATCAAAGCTCACATTCCATGGACGCGCAAGTTTCGAGCCGAAAAGACATTTAATGAGGATGTAGAGATCGATGTAATAAAATGGACCCGTCAAAATTCTCATAAACTTGTGCTGAAACCGAACGACGATTACGGCGGGCACGGCATCTACATAGGCTGGAACTCGAGTTCAGAGGAATGGAACAATGCGATTGAGTTTGCTCTAGCGGACGGCGATTATCTTGTCCAGGAGCGCGTGAAAACTGCGAAGGAAATGTTTCCGATGCTGTTCGGCGTTTTGGGCGAATGGAGCATGATCGAACAGCTTGTCGATCTCGACCCGCTGCTCTTTAACGGCGTTGTCGGCTCCGCGTTCACAAGGCTTTCTTCTACAGAACTGGCGAACGTCTCGAGCGGCGGCGGAATGGTTCCGACCTTTATTATCAGCGCAAAACAATAAATACAGAAGCCCGCACGTTAGTAAGGCCAATCGAATTGCTCGATGAAATCAAACAAAACTAAAACCCGCCTTCGCACGCTTACCGACGAATACCTCCGTCTTGAAAAAAAACTTATCCTTGGCGGCGGTGCCGAAAAAATTAAAAAGATACATTCGCAAGGAAAGTTGACGGCCCGCGAACGCATCGAACTGCTGCTTGATAAAGATGAATATGTGCAGGAGATCGGCCTCCTCGTCGCTTATGACGAGTACAACGGCCAGGCTCCGGCGGCGGCGGTTGTTACGGTAGTCGGCAAGATCCAGGGCCGCGAAGCGGTCGTCGTGGCAAATGACGCGACGATAAAGGCCGGGGCGTGGTATCCCGAAACAATTAAAAAAATATTGCGGGCGCAGGAGATCGCGATGCGCAACCGCGTGCCGATCATCTATCTCGTCGATTCGGCGGGAGTAAACCTGCCGTATCAGGGCGGAGTTTTTCCCGGACAATACGGCGCGGCACGGATATTTTATTATAATTCGATAATGCGGCGGTATCTAAAGGT
>JACDAY010000378.1 GCA_013695195.1 Blastocatellia bacterium
TCGCGGCCGCCGAAGGCCATCCGGCAAGCGTTATGGACATGTCGTTTGCCAACCAGGCCCTGTCTGCCGAATACCTCGTCAAGCAAAAAGGCAAACTCGCCAACGGAGTTCACGTGCTGCCTTCCGAGGTCGATCAGGAGATCGCAAGCTTGAAACTCCACGCAATGGGCGTCAAACTCGACGTTCTGACACCGGAAATGCTCGAGTATATGTCGAGTTGGGAAACCGGAACCTAATTCTCTTTCAATAGTTAACACATTATAAGTGAGAGAGTGATTAGGTTACTCTCTCTCTTTTTATTCGTAGTTTATAAAAAACTTCATTGACTTCCGGGTGAAAGGTTTGTTTTTGACCCTTGTATAAAACCGTTCTACGGTCGATGCGAAGGTCGATAATTTTCAATATTTTTTTGCCGTTCCAATATTAACGATGGTTTTCGCGAAGGTTGATGCGAGTGTTTCGTTAATCATTCGACGTTTCATTGATGATACATAACACGGGTTATCGGACGCGGGAACGCGGACGCCCTCGTCCGCAACGGGAGCATCGCTCCCGAATTGCATTGCCAACGGTTCAACGTCTGTTTGCACTACGTGCTCATTGCGGACGAGGGCGTCCGCGTTCCATAAGCAATAAGATTAGAAGAGCCAGCGGATGAGGTAGTAAACACCGAAGCCGGCGCCGGCCAGGAGAACGAGCGAAGCGGCAATCGAGATGGCGACGAAGATCTTGAAGCGTTTGTAGCGCTTTTCCGATGGCGGCGAAAGCTGGTTTTGCGGAAAATATGGCGGCGGACGGTTCATAAGAAGTCCAAAGTCCAAGGTCTAAAGTCCAAAGTCAATAGAAATAAGAAACCTAGCCTATCAATCGAATCGCCAAACTGCAACTCTATACTTTGGAGTTTGAGCTTTGGACTTTGCCTTCCTGCGGTGCAAACTTCTAAAATACTGTGAGATAATGTACCTAAATCTCTCGTCGCTCACGCGACTAAGATTAATTTTCAATGCACACCGTGGGTTGAAACCCACGGCTAAATTAAAGCCACCGCTACGCGGTGAAAAGGAAAAGATTATGAACCGCAATTTGATAGCTCTCGTGTTAATTATCTTCGCGTTCGCCGGAATTCGCTCGCAGACGCCGTTTTCGTTTAATGATCTGATGAATGTAAAACGCGTGGGCGACCCGCAGTTGTCGCCGGACGGCAAGACCGTCGCGTTCACGACCGGCGTCGTAAATATGGCCGAGAATCGGGTGCTGACGCATATTTATACCGTCAAAATCGACGGAAGCGATCAGAAACAGCTTACCACGGGTGAGAGATCGCACAGCTCTCCGCGATGGTCGCCGGATGGAAAGCATATCGCGTATACGACCGGCGGGCAGATCTGGACGATGGAAATTGACGGCGACGATAAAGAGCAGGTAACAAAGATTTCGAGCGGTGCGGGCAATCCCGTCTGGTCGCCCGACGGTAAATGGATCGCGTTTAATTCGGATATCTATCCTGAGTGTAATTCCGACGACTGCAATAAGGCCGAGGATGACAAGGCCGAAACGAGCAAGGTAAAGGCAAAGGTTACCGAGCGTCTTTTGTTCAAGCATTGGAACGAATGGCGCGACCGGAAGCGGACGCACGTTTTTGTCGTATCGAGCAAGGGCGGCGCGGCCACCGACCTCACGCCGGGCGATTTCGATTCGCCGCCGTACGGCGCTTCGACCGGCGCCGATTATGCATTCTCGCCGGATTCCAGGGAACTGGTTTTTTTAAGAAATCCCGACAAGGTCGAAGCAATTTCCACTAATAGCGATGTTTATACCGTTTCGCTTTCCAACAAAATCCAAAAGAACATTACCGTAACCAATAAAGGCTACGACGCTTCGCCTGTTTATACGGCAGACGGGAAATATATTCTATTCCGCTCACAGCCGACCGCGACATTCGAAGCCGACCGCTGGCGAATAATGCGTTATAACCGCTCTACCGGCGAGACTGTCGAATTGACACGCGGTTTCGACCTGCAGCCGGATAATATAACCGTATCGCCGGATGGCAGAACTGTGTATTTTACGGCTGGCGAGCGCGGGAAATCAATTATTTTTAGTGTTCCCGTCGAGCCGGATTTGCGTTTGCGCTCAGCGACTTTTGTAAAACCGGTAATCACGCGCGGTTTTGCAGGCGATTTGAATGTTACGCCGGACGGACGTACTTTTGTGTTTTCCTCGAGCTCGATGATTGCACCGGCTGAGATCTGGCGTGTCAACGCCGATGGGAGCGGTTTGACCGCTATTACGCGAGGAAATAACGGTTTGAGATTGTCAAATGCAGAAGAGCTTGTGTGGAAAGGAGCATTGAATAGCTCCATTCACGGTTTTCTTCTCAAACCAACGAATTTCGACCCGAACAGGAAATATCCGCTGATCGTTTTGATACACGGCGGGCCGCAAGGAGCGTGGAATGACAATTGGGGCTATCGATGGAATCCGCAGATATTTGCAAACGCAGGTTATATTGTGTTTATGCCGAATCCGCGCGGCTCGACGGGTTACGGACAGAAATTCGTTAACGATATTTCCGCTGATTGGGGCGGGAAAGCTTTTATCGATATAAAGAACGGCGTCGCGGATGTTATAAAGCGTCCGTACATCGATAAAACAAAGATCGGCGCGGCCGGTGCGAGCTATGGCGGATATATGGTCGATTGGATTCTTGGCCATAATAACGATCCTAGATTCAAGTTTAAGACGCTTGTGTCACATGCCGGCGTTTATAATCTTGAGAGCATGGCTTCCACGACAGAGGAGATTTGGTTTGTCAATTGGGAATTTAAAGGAATGCCGTGGGAAAATCCGGTCAATTACCAGCGCTGGTCGCCGCACAGGTTTGTCAATAATTTCAATACTCCTACGCTTGTTACCGCGGGAGAACTGGATTTTCGCGTGCCCGTCGATCAGAGTTTGCAGCTTTTTACTGCATTACAGTTGAAGAATGTCGAATCTAAACTAATTGTGTTTCCCGACGAGGGCCACTGGATTTTAAAACCGCAGAACTCCGAATTCTGGTATAAAAATGTGCTCGACTGGTTTGAAAAGCATCTAAGAGAAGGGTGAAAAGAGCGGGTGCAGAGCAACCCTTTTGAACCTGTAATCAGAGTTTAGTTAAATCGATGAATTTAGCTTGAAATTAAGTTTTGAAAAGAGCGGGTGCAGAGCAGCCCTTCCGAACTTGTAATCTGAGTTTAGTTGAATCGATGAATTAGCTTGAAATTAAGTTACGCTGATTACCAAAGGCCTGACAATTGTTTATCTTCGGAAAGTTTAGAAAATGTATCAAAAAAAAGTTTTTTACGCCGTGAATTTGTTCGCGATGGTGTTTTCCGGGTTCATATTTGCGGTTGGACAGTCCGCGAGGCCGGATTTTAATCGGCCTCAAAGCTTTGACGTGCGGCATTACATATTACGCGTGAGCTTTGAGCGGCCGGGCAAAAAAGTTATTGGCGATACGACGGTTGTGCTGAAACCGCTTAAGCCGGGGTTTAGCGAAATCGAGCTTGACGCGGCCGGCCTGGCCTTTAGATCGGTGAAACTGGAACCGGGCGGCACGAATCTTAAATATCGAGTCGCAAACGGGAAGATTTTCGTTACACTCGATCGAGCCTACACTCCGGACGAATTTATTTCCGTGCGATTTAATTATTCCGCAACGCCAAAAAAAGGGATTTATTTTGTCGATAAAGAAGTCGAAAACGGAAAAGACGTGCATTCGGCTCAAATCTGGACGCAGGGCGAGCCGGATGAAGCACATCATTGGTTCCCTTCGTTCGATTTTCCCAGCGACAAGGCGACGACGGAGCAGTTCATTACGGTACGTAAAGGCGAGACCGTAATAGGCAACGGCGAACTGGTCGGGCAGAAAGATAATCCGGACGGAACGGTAACATTTCATTACAAAATGCTTGTCCCTCATTCGACATATCTTGTTTCGTTTGTCGTCGGCAATTATGTAAGGGTAAACGAAAAATACAAAGATATTCCTTTAGGGTTTTATGTGTATCCCGGAAGAGAAGCAATCGTTCCTAAAGCATACGGAAAGACAAAAGACATTCTTCGCGTTTTCGAGGAGCTGACCAGGATCAGCTATCCTTTCAATAAATACGACCAAACCATTGTTTCAGATTTTACATTCGGCGGCATGGAAAACATTACGGCCACGACAATGGCCGACAGCGAGATTTTTCTTGCAGATCTGGATTTTGGCAAAAGCGCCGTTGAAAATCTGGTTTCGCATGAGGCCGCGCATTCCTGGTTCGGTAATCTTGTAACTTGCAAAAATTGGGCCGAGCTTTGGCTGAATGAAGGCTTTGCGACCTTTATGGAGGCCGCATTCCAGGAGAAGATGTACGGCCGCGATGCCTATATCCGAAAGATAAAAGCCGACGCCGAACTTTTTCTTATTGACGATGCGGTAAACCCGAAACGTAACGGATTATTCAATCGGAATGCCGGCAATATAAGCGCTCTTTTTGACAGGCCCGCGACGACATATAATAAAGGCGGTGCCGTTATTCATATGCTGAGGGAAACTATCGGTGATGAAGCGTTTTGGAAAGGTGTGAATCTTTATTTAAACCGCCATAAACTAGCTAATGTCGAATCGACCGATTTGAAAAATGTAATGGAAGAGGTTTCGGGAAAAAAGCTCGATTGGTTTTTCGAGCAATGGGTTTACGGAACCGGCAGCCCGAAACTGAGCGTAACGCAGGCCTACGACCCGAAAATCGGGATTCTTAAATTGACGGTTACTCAAACGCAGAAATCTGATAAATTTACACCGGCCGCCTACAGACTGCCGATGGATCTGGAGATAACAACAGAAAACGACTCAAAAATCGAGAAATTGGAAATAACAAAGCTGAGCGAGACTTTTTCGTTTAATACAGACGGTATACCAATTAGCTTGAAGCTGGACAGAGCCGAAAAGATACCAATTAAAACGGTTAAGATCAGTCAGTTAAAATAGATTTTGAACCGGAACGATATTATCGATTCATCTAAAGATCTTTCAAAACTACCTCGGTTTTAAAATAAAGCCGCTTACGACAGTCGCCGACACTTTAAGTTTTTTATTAAGTTTGCGACAATCCTTTGCGTGAAGATCTCCGCCGTCCTCATTACTTTTAACGAAGAAAAACAAATCGCCGCCGCTCTCGAAAGTGTGGCGTGGGCTGATGAAATTATCGTTGTGGATTCCGAAAGTACGGACGCCACACGAGAAATTTGCGAGAAGTCAGGGGCGAAGGTTTTAGTGCAAAAGTGGATAGGTTTTTCAGAGCAAAAGCAATTTGCGGTGGATAATGCGGGACATGATTGGATATTCAGCCTCGATGCGGACGAACGCGTTTCGCACGAACTGCGGTCGGAAATTCTCGCTATAAAAGAAGCAGCGGTAACGGTGGACGGTTATAAAATTCCAAGGCTTTCTATATATATGAACCGGCCAATTCGCCACGGCGGCTGGTATCCGGACTGGCAGCTTCGCTTTTTTGACCGACGAAAGGCCAAATGGAAAGACTTGCTTATTCATGAGTCTGTGGAGATGGCAAAGGGCGCAAGGACAGCCAGGCTCAGCGGAGAAATTATACACCACAGCGTTGAAAATGCGGCGCATCATCACCGGATGATAGGCGAAAGGTATGCGCCGTTGGCGGCGCGGCAAATGTTCAATAACGGCCGGCGGACATCTCCGCTCAAAATCGTTTTTGCTGGATGGTTCACTTTCATTCAAACATATTTCATTAAAGCCGGGTTTCTGGACGGAATTCCCGGCATTGTCATAGCATATTTCGCCGCTCACCATACATTTATGAAACATATTATGCTGTGGGAAATGCAAAACGCCAAAACACCCGCCGAATAAGACTCCGCATACGACAACCAACAAGCATCTTCTCACATCAAAACCTTTGCATTAATGCCGTTTTAAGTTATATTTTATTTATGAGACCGGATGATTTTTAGATTGTTTTAGCTTTTATGAAAAATCTCGTTTTCGCAATTTCCTTCACCATAGTTTTGCCTGCCGCTTTACTTGCGCAAAAAGGCATAGATACTCAAACCCAAAAGATCAAAGAGGAAGCGAATAAAACGACCACGCGCGGAACTGATGCTTCCCGCTCGTTCAACTGGGGAAAAGATAAAACGGTGGTGCGCGAACGCCTTCCGAATCCTTATAAGTTAAACTCGCGGCGGGACGTTTTGGTTGAAACGATTACACAGGTTTTGAAGGAAAGAAAAATCCTCGTGGACGAAGCATCGTCGCGGCTTGGTGACGGGATTATCATAACGCAGCCGTTTGTGTTCGCTAAAGGCCCTGTAACTACGCAAAGTGAACTCAATCGTTACGGGGTTTTGGAGTTTGCCGATAACGCCTGGTCGCGTGGCCAGTACACTTTGACTATCGAGGTTCAGTCCATTGACGGAGTTCAAAATAACGTTTCCGTGAATGCCAGGGTCGAAGGCCGCTCCGCTACCAACGGCCTGACGTCAGAATGGGCACCGGTTCGGAGCTCGGGTCTTGCCGAGGATGAATTTCTGGCTAAGCTTGTTGAAGCCGTAACGGGAAACTCACCGGACACGCCGGAGACACCCGATCAGTAATTACCGGCGAGATTTTTTTAGTTTTATGTTCGCTAAACTTTCTAAATTTTTTTTCCTGATCGCGCTGATATGCGGTGTGTCGGAATGTCTGAACGCACAAACAGACGCCGGTAAACGTCCTACGTTGGATGGTCGGGAGGATAAAAATGATGAAGTCCGAACCGTCAAAGGAATGCTGGCGAAACAGCGCGCTATTCAAGATAAAAAAGATCACCAGGAATTGTTAAAACGCGGCGAGCAAGCAGCTGCGTTGTCGGAGCAGTTGGAAAATGCCTTCGAGCAAAAAAACGAATTATCACTGCAGGACAGGCAAAAACTTGATTCTTTGGAAAAGATAGTTACTAAAATACGTAGAGAACTCGGTGGTGACGACGATGGTGAAGAAGCGGTTTATGAAGGCGACAAAAAGCCTTCGACCGCAAGGGAGGCATTCAATATCCTAAAAACCACGACCGTAAAGTTATTTGACGAATTGAAGAAAACTACCAGGTTTTCCATTTCCGTGATTGCGATCCAAAACTCGAATTCCGTTTTAAGGCTCGTAAAATTTCTCCGTCTCAGAAGCTAATGACTTTTGAGCTTCCACTGTAAAAGTATCCGTTACTACCGTTGCGGGTCCGACAAAAGAAATGGCGCTATGACAATGTTTCTGCGAATCTTTCTTCATGGTTTCCTTTTACTAAATCTTACTTCCCTTCATTTGGCTCAGCAAGAAAACGATATAATCAGCGTAGATTCTTCTCTCGTTTTGTTAAACGCCGCAATTTTGGATGCATCAGGAAAACATGTTTCAGGCCTGCAGCAAAAGCATTTTAAGATCCTCGAAAACGGCGCTCCTCAGGAAATAAGTTTTTTTTCCTCTGAAGAAACTCCGTTTGCGGCTGTTTTACTGTTGGATACTTCCGGCAGTATGGAAGAACGGGTGAGCATGGCACGTTCCGCCGCAATCAGATTCCTTGACGGGCTGCGCCCCGATGATTCGGCGGCAATTTACCGGTTCGACTCGAAGGTTTCGCTTGTCCAGGAATTTTCCGGCAGCCGCGACATTATAGAAAAAATCTTTGATTTGAAGGCTGACGGAATGACAGCGTTGAATGACGCGATTGTGAAAGCTGCAAATGATTTATCAAAACGGCCGGAAAAGCGGAGGGCGGTAGTTGTTTTATCAGACGGGGAAGATACGATCAGCCGGCATTCTGCGTCCAAAGCCTTAAAAGCCGCGTTGGATGCGGATGTTGCGATTTATACAATCGATATGTCTACCGTAAACACTTCAGGAAAGCAAAGAATGCAAAATCAGGCTGCGCTAAAAAACTTCGCGGAAAAGACAGGCGGACGGTTCGTTTCAACACCTGGCGGCGTGGCAATGCGCGACGCGTTCAAGAATATCGTGGATGAACTTGGAGTTCAATATACGCTCGGCTATCAACCCTCGAATTTAAAAAAGGACGGAAAATGGCGAGCTATAGAGCTACTCGTGTCCCGTCCCAGCCTGACAATCAGAACCCGCAAAGGATATACGGCCAAAAAATAACGTTCCGGTTTATTCCTGGTCGGAGAGCACGAAAGTTAGAATCATCATTACCCGGTATTCGGAAACTTTCCCGTCTGCAATATCAATTTTTTGCTCCTTGATCCAGGCTCCGCGAATGTTATTAATAGTCTGCGAAGCTCTTTGAATACCTGTATTTATAGCATCCTCGAAGCTGATTTTTGACGTCGACGTAATTTCAATATTTTTTGCAACTGACATAATTGATTTCTCCTTCCTTAAAACTAAAAAGAATTGTTGAATACTAAAGGGCTTGTTTCCTTTTTTTTGTATTATCTTGTTTTTTGTTCAGTGTTTTCGGTAGTTAAAGAAAAAGATAAACCGCAGAAACAGACGAACGGGAACAGAACAAGAAGAACATGAAAAGAATAAAAAGGAAACTACCCGCCAAGCGTCGTTTTATTTCGGGCTATATCGTCGTGCCTTTCAAATGCGAGCTTAACTAACAGATCAATCACTTGCGGCAAGTCCATGCCGCTCCCCGCCCACATTTTTGGAAAACCTGAAGCATCCGTCAAACCCGGCATTGTGTTGATC
>JACDAY010000384.1 GCA_013695195.1 Blastocatellia bacterium
GCCGCCTTTTTTATTTTCTCGCGGGCCTCTTCCACTTGGGACGCGTCTGCCTGCAGTTCTTCCTGCTCGTGGACGGCGTCGGGTTCATAGTTGAGTTTTATATAGACCGGGAAATGATCCGAGCCGAAGTAATCGAGACGTCGGAAATTAACAAGACGGAAGTGATTCGAATGAAAAAAGTGGTCGAGCGGAATCCTCAGAAAAGGATAACTCGCATGAAACGTGTTATAAAATCCGCGGCCGATGCGCGGGTCGAGCAGGCCGCTGATTTCCTGGAACAAATAATTTGTGCGGGACCACGCCACGTCGTTCAGATCGCCCATCACCACGAATGGAGAATGGTTCTCCTTGTTTTCCTTCCCGACAATCAGAATCTCGGCATCCCGATCGGTCGAGCTTTCGTCCTCGGTCGGAAATGGCGGACGAGGGTGAAGACAGCGGAGCTCTAATTCTTTACCGGAACGAAGCCTCACGCGCGTATGGAATGACGGAATGTCATCCTGGAGCAAAAACTTTATCTCAGGATTTATCAGTTCAAGCCTGGAATACAAGAGCATTCCGTATGTATTCTCCTGCGGCTGATGGACGGTGTAAGAATGCGTGGACTCCAGCTCCTTCAACTGCTCTTGCCACCATCGATTCGTCTCCGCCGTCAGGATAATATCGGGGTCGGCTTCCTTGATTATCTCCATTAATCGTTTAGAATTGCGGTTGCTCTCGAGCACGTTCGCAAACAGCAGGCTGAAACTCGATTCCTCTGTGTGGTTGACGCTTTGCTCGACCTGCTTTCTGGCCAGCGGAGTGTATGGAAACATCATATAGCCCTGGTAAATCAGGCTTAGGGCAAGCGTAGCGAGAAAGATTATTTCGACGACCCAGAGATCTCTTATAAACAGCACATAAACGGCTAATGCAGCAGCCGCGACGAACGTGATCTGCATGCGCGGGAAATCGAAGAGCCTGATCCACCATGCATCCGCACGCACCAAAGGGATCGCCGTCGCTGCGATCATCAATGAGCCGATAATAACTAAAGCGATTTCCATTTGATTTTAAGCAGCGGGTACCGAGCAACCCTTCCAGACCTGCAATCTGTTAGCTTGAGTCTTCCTTTACATTAATTCAACCTTAGATTAAAAAATCAAGTTCGATTTTGGTAACAGGTCTGGAAGGGCTGCTCTGCACCCGTTTCTTCGAGTTCGTGAACCTTCACAGTTTGTCGTTGAAAAACCCGACGACCAATGCCCACGCATCATTGGCTGCCGTTTCGTCAAAAACTTCGGGACGCGTGTTGTTAAAAAATGCGTGATCGGCATCGTACTTTATCGAATGAACAGGCAGCTCGAATCGCTCGGCCGCGTCTTCAAGCGTCGCAACTTTTTCGGGATTTATCCAATCGTCACGTGTTCCGGAAACGAAAATCGTGGGCGTTTTTAGTTTTTTCAAAACTTCTTCTTCCGGAATATCGCCATAAAACGGTGCGGACGCGCTAAAGCCTTCCAATTCGCAAGCGGCGCGAAGCGCGAACGTGCCGCCCATGCAAAAACCCGTAATGCCGAAATGCGATATGCCGTATTTTTCACCGGCTTTTTCGACGGCGTTTCTGATCGTATCAAGGCCGTCTTCGATTGCAAGAGCTTTCATCATCTTTGAGGCCTCATCCGGGCTTGCAGCGAGTTTGCCCTGATAAAGATCCGGCGCAATTGCAGTAAAACCTTCCGATGCAAACCGGTCGGCGATGTCTTTAATGTGATCGTTCAGGCCCCAATATTCCTGAATAACGATCACGGCTTTATCAGTTTTTTCATCAGGCACCGCCACGTATGCAGTAGTTTCACCGTTTCCCGTACTGAAAGACAGAGTTTCATTTCTCATAAAAACAAAAATCCTCCCGAATAAGCGTTTATTATATCTTGTTGATTATAAACGAGTTTCGGAAGGATGATAAGCGACGAAAGTTGGACGGAATATTAAAAGAACCTGAATGTATAAGAAAAGCGCACATTGCGTCCCGGTTCCGGCGCAAGGTCTTTTATAAACGATAAATGATTTCTATACAAACGGTCGCCCAGATTGGAGCTGCTCAGCGAAAAGATGTGAGCCGTGTGGTCAGTCGCGTAAGTATACGACCCGTTAATGTTAAATAATCCATAACCGGCAGTCGGCGTCTCGAGCGAGAAAACATCGTCGATATCTCTATCCGCAACAAACACGGCTTCGGGCCGGACGCTCAAACCTTTGTAGCGAAAATCCAGTCCGATCCTCGCACGCGGCGGCGTGATTCGCAGCAAAGGCACATCGCCGTCTTTTAGTTTGGCGCTGACCACGTCGCCGACAAAAAACACGCCCAGATTTTTATGAACATCGACATCGATGGTTATATCGGCTCCGACAAAACGCGCGTTGTCCTGAACATAGGCTCCAACCGGCAGATTGTCCTCGACGTCGACTCTGCCGTTATCGTCCACATCCTGCGGAGCGATAAAAATGAAATCGTTGATATCGTAATAAAAAAAGCTTCCGTTTATGCGGACGCGATCCAGGCGCTGCCGCAGGCTGAACTCAATGCCGTTCGAGCGCTCGCGTCCTAAATTCTGATCGCCGATCTCGAACGTAACAGTACCTATGTGTGCACCTTCGTTGTAAAGCTCTTCGAGAGCCGGAGAACGATACGAGCTCGTGAAATTGGCAATGAACGAGGCGCCTTCCCACAATCGAAAACGCGCGGCGGCCGCGCCGGAAAACCCCGTGAAATTGCGTTCCTGATATAAAGTCGTATTTGTCGGGCGATAACGGTTGCTTTCAATTCGTCCGCCGAATTGAAATGCCACACGGTCGAAGCTCAACTCTTCAAGGGCGAAAACTGCAAAATTATTCTGCCGCACTCTGCCGTCGATGAGCTGCTCCGCGCCTTCGGTCAGGTAGCTGCGGCGGTAGCCTTCGAACCCGAATCGCCCCGATAGTTTTCTATACTCCGCCTGTTGAAAAACAGAGCGAAATGAAAATACATCGTTGAAAAAGTTAGTCGCTACTTCGTCGATGCCGTCGGCGGTTTCGATTTCTTCGTGACGGTAATCCGTGAAATCTATGGAAAAATTCGCCTGTGGTATCGGGCTTTTCAGATTGCGGAAACCGCCGCGCAAACGATAGTTATTGCGCCGCATTCTTATATCGATCGCCTCGTCGGGAATCTCCGGAAGCGAACTGCTGAAGCGGTCCCGGATGCCGAAAATATCGTATTCGCAATCGCCGCCGCCACTTTCTTCTTTTTTTGTTTCGCAGGGCTCGCCGGCATTGTTCGTCAACAAAGCGCCTTCTTCAAAAAGAGGCGCGTAGGGAACGCCATAACGACGGCGGTCGATGCCGAAATAACCGTTGAGAAAAGCTTTTTCGCCATAATACCCCATACTCCCGTTGCCGCCATACGCGCGTGCTCCCGAGTTTGGAATTTGTCCGAGCGGTGTTCGGTAATCGCCCTCGCGCACGAAATTGGAGTTGATATTAAATACAAACTTTTTAAAGCCGTATTCGATTCCGCCGGACGCGCCGCCCTGCCTGTTATTGGTCGCGCCGAGACCGGTAAACGATCCGCGAAGGCCTTCGTGCGGGTCGTTCTCGTCTGAGGTAACGGCGTTTACAACGCCGCCGATGGCGTTCGAGCCGTAAAGGAGCGTTGCCGGGCCTTTGATAACTTCCAGCCGCTCGAGATTTAGCGTATCGACCGGCTCGCCGTGATCGCCGGACTGTGAGCCGAGCGAGCCGTTGCGGACACCGTCCTGCAAAACCAAAACCCGGTCGCCGTCGAAACCGCGTATAACGGGACGCGAAGTCCCTGGGCCGAAAGAGCGTTTACCCACGCCGGATTCGCGCTCCAGAACTTCGCCGATGGCCGTGCTCGCCTGCTCCTTGATCCTGACCGAGCCGATGGAGTTCACGGACTGAAAAGACTCGAAAACCGATTCTTCCGTGCCGCTTGCCGTTACAGTTACTTCTTCGCGAAGAGCGGTCAAACTCAGTGTAAAGTCGAGATTGGCGTCTGCACCGCCTCTAACTTCAATATTTTTTGCCTGATCGGAAAAACCATCGAGGTGCGTAACGATTGTGTATCGTCCCGGTGGAATGCCGATAAACACATAGCCGCCCTGCTCATTCGTCTCCACCGAACGGCGCAGCTCCGTGATCTGAACCGAGACGTTGGCGAGCGGCGCGGCGTTGACCAGGCCAGTTACCGTGCCGCGAACCGCAGCGGTTTGCGAAAACGCTGCTGACGAAATAAAAAGAATAAATAATATAGTCAGAATCTTCATAATTACCCGAACGTGCTTCAATCGACTACTGTCAAAAGAGTAAAGAATAGCTATTTTATCTCGTCCCCGAAAGATTCCGGTATGTCTTTTCAGTGGACGGCATGTAATAGGAGATCAAAGGTTTTTTACGGCAACAAAGGGGTTTTCGGATATCAAGGAAGAGCGGGGGCAGAGCCGCCCTTCCTGACTGCGATGTTAGGCCTTTATTTGGACCACCGAGTTTACTTCACTACAAAGTTAAATAGTGGAACGTGCCACATATGATACATTGTATCATATGAAAGCTGGTTAAAAAGATTCATGACAATAGATTGCAGGTCCGGAAGGGCTGCTCTGCACCCGCTCTTAGCAGCATGTTTACATAGCTGGAGCTTTAAGAACGGGGCAAAGCCGCCCTTCCCTGACTGCGATGGATGGCGGTTGATTTTGGCACATTTAAGTTGATTTCACCACAACATTACACAGCACTAGAGCTTCAAGAGTTCCGCCCGCAGCACTCTTGATTGAAGGCGGCTGGATGAGATTTCCTGGCCGCTTTTGAGCGCGACAAGATAGGTGCCGCCTGGCATCGGCGAAACGCGTTCGATCATATGCAGATTTACAATCGAGCCGCGGGACAGGCGCACGAATATTCGTCCGTCGAGCCGCATTTCCAGGTCTTTTAGCCTGAAATTAATTGTGTATTTTTGATTTTCGACCGTTGTAATGTGCAAAAGCTCTCCGTCGGCGACAATCGAAGCAATTTCATTCACCGGGATCAGGAAAATGTCTTCGCGTTTTTTTACGGGGATGCGTTGGAGATATTCGTCTCTCGAAATATCGTCATAGGTTCGCGTTGCATTTCTCAATTTTTCAATTTCGCCTTCGCGCCAATCGGTTTGGTCGAGCCGTTCGCCGGCCCTGGCCAGAGTTGCCGCAAGCCTCGCTTTCTCAACAGGTTTGAGCAGATAATCGACGGCATTAAGCTCAAATGCTTGAACCGCATATTGGTCGAAAGCCGTAACAAACGCGACGAGCGGCATCTGCGGTTTTCGCAGCAGCTTTACGACTTCGAGGCCGGAGATCTCCGGCATTTGCAGATCGAGCAATGCCAGATCGGGCTTTAGTGCCTTGATCATTTCAACGGCGTCGGCCCCGTTCTCAGCTTCGCCTATCAACTCAACCTCTTCGAATTCGCGCAATACGGCCTTCAAAAACTCTCTTGCCGGGCGTTCGTCATCGGCAATAATTACACGAAGTTTATTCATAGTTAACCTCGGTTGGCAATTAACAAAAAAGAAGATGAAAGTATACCGGCATTCACTTCACCTGCTGATTCGCAATACCGTAAACTGCATGTTCAATTGCTGGAAGCTCGATTCTCGCATGTGTACCTTTTACGGGATCGGGTTCGATAGACAGGCCGGCTTTTATGCCGTAATGAGACGACAGGCGATCGCGGATATTCCGCAAACCCACGCCGTTTGAATCGTAAAACTTTTCGGACGTTCGCCCGGCGCCGGTATCCGTGACGGTTAGCGTTAACAAAGCGCCGTTGCCTTTCCCGTCCAGTTTAGCCGTGATTTTCACCTCGCCGCCATTCTTATTCTCGGAAACGCCGTGCTTGATCGCATTTTCGACAAGCGGCTGCAGGATCAGCGAGGGAATCTGCAGGCCTTTCAAACGATCCGGCACATCAAACGTCACCTTTAAACGCTCCTCGAATCTGGCCCGCTCGATATCGAGATAGCTTTCTATAAGCTTCAGCTCTTCGGCAAGCGTGCAAAATTCCGCGGTTGTGTTTAGAACGCCCCGCAGAAGTTTTGTAAGCTGCAGCAGCGTCTGGAAAGCTTTATCAGGTGAGGTTTGGATCAGATAACCGATCGTCGTCAATGCATTGAATAGAAAATGCGGGTTTATCTGCGAGCGAAGCGCCGTAAGCTGTGCTTCGGTAGCGAGCTTTGAGAATTCCTGCTCGCGAAATTCCTGCTCGCACCTTTCGTGCGAAACCCGCAGAGCGTCGATCCTGCGAGCCGTAACGAGCGACACGCCTTCGAGCATCGCGATCTCATCCGAAAGCAGCCGCCTGCCGCCGTGAAACTCGCTAAGTTTTATCCTAAAAAAAGGTGGCTCCGCCGTCGGGATAAAGATCTTCGCGTTGTCCGGCGTGAGATCGGTATAAGCAGATGCGGGAAAAGCAGCGTTGACGGTGGTTTCGACCCAGCCGAACCTGTTTGCGGTCAAAACTGCGGCGAGCTTTTCACCGATCATATCCAGGACTTCGTCAATCGAATCGCTCGAGTCAATTTTATGAGCAAGCTCGTTCTGAAGCTTTGCGTAATCGGCACGGTGGAGAAGTATCTTATCGACCAGCCAGACGGCAAGCCGGTGTGTTGCCGGATAGACCAATGCCGTAGCGATCCAAAGCGTAATGATGAGGCTGACCGCCTGAACATCGTTGCGGTCGTGAGTTTCGTGGTAACGAAGAAGCGGGGCTGCCACGTAAATGTACAGCCCGAAGGAAACCAATGCGAGCAGCATCAGCGATATCGCACGCTTAAGAAAAAGATCGGCAAAGGCAAACCGGTAATTCTGGTGCAGAATTGCCAGGGCAAGAGGGAGCGACGATTGGTGAGCGGCAAGCTCAACCAGCCACGAGTTCTCCGCTCGCTCGCCGCTCAAATGAAGCGCAGAAACCGCAAATATGAGCAGCGCCGCCGCCCAGATCGTCTTCTTCTCAAGTGTCTGCCGATAATTAAGAAATAAAAGGCTCGCGGCCAGCGTTACCGCACCGAACGTCAGAGTCTGCAACGCAAGATCCGACGGTACAGGCAGGCCTGAGAATGCAGCCTGGAAATGCAGGAATGCTGCAAATAGGCTCAGGCAATAAGCCGCGTAAGTCAGCCATTTGGTCTTAGTTACGTCATTCTGCGCCGAATGGACAACTACAGACGGCAAAAATCCGAGCGCCGAATAGGACGCTGCCGTCAAAAGCGGCCATGCTTCAACCGATCCGAAATCCTTCCCGGCGAATACAAAAAGCTCGCCCAGATTCCACAGCAGTCCCAGAAAAGCCGTCGTCAGCAGCAAAAAATTCACACCGCCCTTTTCGGAAGCCCTTTTATGGCGCAGAACCATTGCAGCCAGAAGCGCGTATAAGGCGATCCCGACCGTAAATCCCAGAAGATTGACAAGCAATGCTGCGTTTAAAGAATTCATTCGACAAAAGATAGTACGGGCATAATTGTTTAAGATGCAATTTTATCTTAATAAAAAGTTGTTTTGACAAAATAAGCGGTTAAATTCCACAATAAATACAATGAATATAACTTTTCGCCAGTGGTTTTTACTATGAAGAAGCTATTTATCCTGCGCCACGCCAAATCGAGCTGGAATGACCCGGGTCTCTCGGATTTTGACCGCCCGTTGAATGATCGCGGATTAAACGCTGCTCCCTTCATTGGTGAGATTATTGCTAAAAGACGTCTCGTGCCGGATATAATTCTCAGCTCGCCCGCAAAAAGGGCGATGCAGACCGCTACCCTTGTGAAAGAAGCCGCCGGGTCGAACGCGGTTATTAAATACGATGATCGTATTTACGAAGCAAGCCCGCAGGCACTTCGGCAAGTCATTTCTGAAATCGATGAGTCCAGTCAGTTTGTGATGATCGTCGGCCATAATCCGGGAATCGAAAGCTTTGTTAAATTTCTTTCAAATTCCACGGAGCGTATGCCGACGGCAGCGCTTGCGGTGTTAAGCCTCGATATCGGTGCGTGGAAAGATGTTTCGCCCGGCTGCTGCACGCTTGAGGTTGTAATACGTCCGAAAGAAGAAATGAAATTTTTTAGCAAACATGGATCATGACTCGGTCGTTTCAAAACTCGTAACATTTAACCCTCGTGTAACTTTTTGTTCACATCCAATTAAGTTTTGCAGCCTAAGCTATCACAAACGGGATCGAAATTCTTAGAGTCCAGAGAGATAATCGTATGCTGCAAAACATTCTCATCATCGAAGATGATGCGGACATCGCCGAGAGTCTGCATTATAATTTCAAGCGCGAGGGTTTTCGCTCGACAATTGCCGAATCCGGCGAAAAGGGTTTGCGTATTGCTTTGGATGAGAAAAGCACGCCGTCCCTGATAATCCTCGATCTGATGCTTCCCGGAATGAGCGGCATGGAGCTTTGCCGACGCCTGCGCCGCGAGCCTTTGACCGAAAATACGCCGGTCATAATGCTGACGGCCAAAGCGGCCGAAACCGACAAGATTGCCGGCCTCGACACCGGAGCCGACGATTATATCGTCAAACCCTTTTCGGTAAAGGAAGTGATCGCCCGCGTCAGGGCCGTTTTGCGGCGTGCGGAAAAGGAAACCGCACCCAAATACGAGGACGAGAATCTGGCCGTGGATTTTGACGACATGCGTGTTTCGTGTCGCGGCTCGGACGTTAAATTAACGCGAAAGGAATTCGCCCTGCTCGAGCATCTGATCAAGAATATCGGGCGTGTAGCGACACGCCAGCAACTTCTCGATAATGTCTGGGGCTACAGTTATTTTGGCGATACGCGCACGCTGGACGTCCACATTCGCCGGCTGCGGCAAAAAATGGGCGATTGCGCGCGCTGCATTGAGACCGTAGTCGGAGTCGGGTATCGCTTTATTGAGTGCAAATGATCTTTCAGGAACCTTCAATATCAGAAATGCAAAGTGTCGGCCAAAGTTCGCCGCATAGAATTTTGCAGGGAATTCTCGACGCCACCCGCGAAAGCGTAATGATCGTCGATTCGTCAAGGCGAATAGTTGCAGCCAACCAGGCCGCATACGATGCTTTTGCGCGGCAAAACGGATCCTTGCGAAATAAGCGTTTGAGCGAAGTAATCCGCGACCTGAGCCTGCACGATGCGTTTACGAGAGCGATAGAAAGCGGCCGGGAATCGGACATCAGGATGGATTTCATAGGAACGGAGAGGCGCAGTTACGATATCCACGTTTCTCCTATCGATCTGGACGATTCGCCTCATGGGATCGGTGTTTTCTACGATGTTACGCAGATCGAGCGGCTGGAAAAAGTCCGGCAGGAATTTCTTTCAAATATTTCCCACGAACTGCGCACGCCTTTGACTTCAATTATGGCGTTTGTCGAAACATTGGAGGACGGCGCCATCGACGATAAAGAAAATAACCGCCGTTTCCTCGGCGTCATCCGGCGGAATGCCGAACGAATGAACGGCTTGATCGCGGATATTCTGGAGCTTTCAATGATCGAATCCGGAAACGTTTTCATCGAGGTCAAACAGGTTCCACTGTTTAATCTCGTCGAGGACGTTTTCGCCGCCCTTTCATCAAAAGCCGCCGCACGCCGGATTGAATTGATCAATAATGTCGGGCAAGGCGTGAAAGTAACTGCCGATCCTGTGCGGCTGGAACAGATGCTGACTAATTTGATCGACAACGGAATCAAATTCAACCGGCCGGCCGGCCGTGTAACTGTCGATCTCGGACTGAACGGAGGCAGCAACTCTATCTCAGTATCCGATACAGGCGAAGGCATCCTGACTGAGCACCTGCAGCGGATATTCGAAAGATTTTACCGGGCCGACCGCGGCCGGACGCGAGAGGTCGGCGGCACTGGCCTCGGCCTGGCGATAGTAAAACACCTGGCACGCCTCCACGGCGGAGAGGTTTCGGTCTCGTCGGCGCTCAGCCGGGGCACCACATTTATCCTTGAACTGCCTGCGTAATAAGGACTTACAATCCTCTTAATTTTTCTTCCGCATACTGCCTCAATTGTGATATAATCTCATTATATTAATAAGCATCACTGCTTTGACGGGCTTTGAAAACGGGTTCGTCCCACCTCACTTTTCTTAAGTTCCGACCGGGAGAATAAATCTATGGAACTGATCATAGGACAGAAGGTTGCGTATCCAAGCCAGGGCGTTTGCAGAGTCGAGGAGATCGAGAGCAAGAAAATAGGCGAAAACTCGATAAATTTCTATTCTCTTCGTGTTTTGAGCGATAATTCAATTATTTTCGTTCCGATGGCAAATGCAGAGAATGTCGGCATACGGCCCATCATTTCGTCAATTCAGTGCAAGGTGCTGATTAACATGCTTTCCACGGATTTTGACGCCGTTTCGTGCGATTGGAAAACCCGCTCGCGTCAATTTACCGAACAGCTTCACTCGGGTGATGTATTTGAGGCCGCCGATGTTTTGAAAAAACTAACCTTTCTCGGCCACGAGAAAAAATTGTCCTTCCGCGAGCAGACACTCCTCGAAAAAGCAAAATTCCTTATCATTTCGGAAATTACAAACGCTGATGTTTCAGACGAAGATCATTTGAGAGCAGAGATCGAAGCCCTAGTAGAATCGGCGTGCGAGAAACATTTACTATTACAGCCCAAGGTTATGTCGGTCGCCGTTCATTAGTGGAGCAAGTCAAGATTTCATGACGGCCTCTTGTCGGAACCGGAACCGGGAACGGTAGTGACCGGATTTTTAATCATGTTTTTTTCTACGCAGTCTAGGAATTACACCGCTACCGCTCAGTGTTCTGACACGCTCCGCCGACCGACACTTGATGGAGAGCTTGTTACGATAATTCTTTAGTATAACTCGCTCGAACGACGGTTTTGATATTTCCCCGCACATGAAAATCTCCCTCGATCTCGACCTTAAGTGGGTCGCAGGCTTTTACAAAATCTTCCATCAAAATATTAATTACATGTTCGTGAAATACTTTTATCTCGCGGAATGAGTTGATATATAGTTTTAAACTTTTAAGTTCTATACAGCGTTCGTTCGGGATATATTTGAGCCTGATTACCGCGAAATCCGGAAAGTCCGAAAAGGGGCAGATAGCCGTAAATTCGGGAATCTCGAATTCGACCCAGATCTCCCTGCCCGCATATTCATAGGCAAAAGTATCGAGCGGATACAAACTCATAGCCTCGCGGGGCGTTGCGCGAATATCCAGATTCTGCCGGTTTTCCGGCGGCAGTATAATTTCGTCTAACATAATTGCTTTATAAAGCTAAAACGCTTCGCCGATCCCAGATCGCGGATTCCACGGATTTGCATATCCTTTAGCAGCCTGACGAAGATCTGCGCCGTGGCCCGGGCGTCGTCGCTCGCACGGTGATGATTTAACAGCTCGATCGAAAAATAATTCGCGACAGTGTTCAGCTTGTGGTTTTCTATATTCGGCAGCAGTTTTCGCGAGAGCTGCACGGTACAAAGCGAAGGGTTCCAAATTCTATAATCCTCATAAACACGCCCGATCTCATGGTTTAGAAAAAACATATCGAACCGCGCATTATGCGCGACAAGCACCGAATCGCCGATAAACTCCAGAAACTCCGATGCAATATCTCGGAACTTCGGAGCGTCCCTGACCAAATCGTCGTTTATCCCGGTAAGCCATGTAATAAAAGGGGGAATCGGCATTTCAGGATTTACGAGCGTGTGAAATTCCTCCGCGACCATGCCGTTTCGGACTCGGTACGCGCCGATCTCCGTTATTCGGCACGGAGGCGCTTTCGTCCCGGTAGTTTCGAGATCGAATACGACAAAACCCGTTTGGGAAAGATCTATCCTTTCGTGATGTGCGTTGATTAATTCTACCTGATCGCCATATAGACTAAGCCTCGGGTCGCGGCCGATGAGGTCGGATACCAGCAGTCTCGCCAGATTCGGTTCCGGCGAGCTGATCTTCATTACGTAATCGACAACCTGAACGGCGGACGCTCTTCCACCGATAGAGATAAGGAAATCTATCGTCAGGTTTATAAGCAGAGACTCGCAGATGAGATTCGGGTACGGCGGCATCTTTTATCATTCTAACGGCAATCCGTAAAACCGCAAGCATACACAAATCGAATAGGAAGTTTTAGAATGTTTGCAAGGTGTTAGACAGACTGTTAGTCTGTCGCTTGCAGCCTACTTGTTTGTCGTACGTTCCTGCAATTCCAACTATGAAACCAGATCAAATTTTAGAAGAATTTAAGAAATCCGGCGCACTTCTAAAGGGACATTTTATCTTGTCGAGCGGACTTCACAGCCCGAATTATCTTCAATGCGCACTATCATTGCAATATCCTGCGAATGCGGCGAAATTTGGAAGTGTAATCGCGGAATACTTTACAGACTCAAACATCGAAACGGTCGCTTCTCCGGCGATCGGCGGGCTGGTAATCGGCTATGCAGTAGCCCAAACGCTGAATTTACGTTTTATTTGGACCGAGCGCCAAGACGGGATTATGACCTTGCGGCGCGGATTTACGGTAAAAGAAGGCGAGCGGATCCTTGTCGTGGAAGACGTAATAACTACCGGCGGATCTACCCGTGAATGTATTTCGGCACTTGAAGATAATTACGCAACGGTCATTGCTGCGGCCTCGATAATCGACCGCTCGAACGGAATGGCAGATGTCGGTGTTCCGCGGATTTCACTGGTTAGTTTGGATGTACCGGCCTACGAGCCAAAAAATTGTCCTATGTGCCAGTCCGGCGATGAAGCGGTGAAGCCCGGCAGCAGAAGTACTGGATAAGAATTTTACGAGACAGCTTGTGTCTAAATGAAAAACCCGTGTCAATTAAAACTGCAAGTCAAATCTTAAATAACTTACTATTTACCATTCACCGTTTAGCATTAAGAAAGTGAACTTTAAACTCTTGATTCAATACGACGGCACCGATTTTCACGGATGGCAGGTGCAGGAAAACGACCGCTCAATCCAGGGCGAGCTCGAGCGAGTTATCGGCTCGCTTGAGGATGCTGAGGTTAAAGTTGTCGGATCGGGCCGAACGGATGCTGGCGTTCATGCCGAAGGCCAGGTCGCAAACGTTCAATTGAACCGGCAATTTACACCCGAAAAGCTTCGCGCTGCGATTAACGGAAACCTGTGGCGCGATATTCGTATTTTAAACGTGGAAAAGGCCGACGACAATTTTCACGCCCGCTTTTCCGCGACCGGAAAATCTTATGTTTATCGTATAGTAAACGCCCCTGTTATGTCGCCGTTCTGGCGGCGTTTTGCACATCACGAAGCCCGCCCGCTCGATGTCGGCCGAATGAATACGGCGGCAAGAGTTTTACTCGGAGAACACGATTGGAAGGCATTTTCTTCGGCTCATTCCGACAGCGAAAGCAAGATTCGAAACGTAACGGATTGTAATGTCGAATCACGTTGGGATGGCCGTGCAAAAGCGAATATTATCGAATTTCACATCCGGGCAAACGGTTTTTTGCGTTATATGGTCCGCTCGATTGCCGGGACATTGCTCGAGGTCGGGCGTGGTGAGAAGGATTTTGATACAATTCAATCGGCCATAATCAGCGGAGACCGCAAGCTGGCGGGAAAAACAGCTCCCGCGAATGGTTTGACGCTTGTGAAAGTCGATTATGATTAAATTGCCGCCCTTTTTCTATAAATGTTGATCTATCACATTGTATTGCCCGCAATTTGGGAAAATTTCAAAAATCGTGATTTTTACGAAGCGGAAAGCCTGGAAAGCGAAGGTTTTATTCATTGCAGCTTTGCCGGCCAACTTGATGCGGTTTTGGAAAGATATTACAGCGGCGCGCAACACGTCTTCATTCTGTCGGTAAATACCGAAAAACTTTCTTCAAGGCTTGTGGAAGAACCGTCAACAAACGGTGAGATATTTCCGCATATTTATGGAAAGATAAATCGCGACGCAATCATCGCCATCGATGCACGAACACTTTGCTGAAATCATAAAACCGAATTCAGAGGAAGCCGATTTGCTTGCGGCTATCGAAACGCACCGTTTGCCGCAGCACATAGCGATAATTATGGACGGCAACGGCCGATGGGCAGCGAAGCGTGGAAAGCCGCGCATTTTCGGACATCGGGCCGGAGCAGATTCCGTAAAAGCGATCCTCGACACGTGCGCCCGGCTCGAAATAAAAGCGGTTACTCTTTATGCCTTTTCGACGGAAAATTGGAAGCGTCCGAAAGCGGAGGTCTCCGCTTTAATGTCGATGCTGAAACGTTATTTGCGGAGCGAGCTTAAGGAAGTTCACCGCAACAATATTCGATTTC
>JACDAY010000036.1 GCA_013695195.1 Blastocatellia bacterium
GCACAAACATATCGCTGCTATGCAGCTCGAACCGTTTTCTAACGATCTTTCAACAATCATAACGCTCCAATGGAGCTAAATATGTTATGTCGACAGAACTTAATGCAAGGCACACCGCCATCGTTCAGAATAAGTGCCTGTATATTCCGTTATTGCAAATCCGCATTCAAATAGCCGCGATAAAGCCTTTTTTGCTCGTCGGTCGGCGTGTTCACCGGTGAAAATGCATATTCGTTTCTAGGATCGCTTCCTAGCGTGAAGGGCATTTCGCGAATCTTGTCAAATCGAAATATAGTCAACTTCACTTTGTCATTCGGCTTTCTCTCTCCTATATAAGTTTGCAGAAAGCTTTGACTTGCCCGATACCCGTCTATCGCAATGATCTGGTCGCCAGTGTTCAAACCCTGTTCGTAAGCCGGCGTGTTCGCCGGAATCGAACGAATCGTCAATCTGCCGTCCTGCTCGGCGGTGTCGGCACCGATGTAAGCTTTCTCTCTGCCCGGCTCAGTTATTGCAAGTTGAAGGCCGACGCCGCTGACGATCCCGGAAAAATCAATTTCCGCTTCACCGCGAACATATTTAGAGAAAAAATCGTCCAGGCTCTTTCCGGCCATCATTTCGGCTGCTTTCTGAAAATCCTCGGGTGTATAATTTCTATTCTTTTTGTAAAATTCGTCATAGAGGTGCCGCAGCACATCGTCCATCGACTTCCTTCCGCCGGACGCCGTGCGTATCGTAATATCGAGCATCATGCTGACGATCTCGCCTTTGTCATAATATGAGATCTGGTTATTTACGGCGTTTTCGTCCTGCCTGTAATATTTGATCCAGGCATCCATGCTCGCTTCTTCCAGACTAGTCTCGAACCGGCCCGGCCGTGCCTGCAGCTGCTCGATCATCGAAGCTTTTCCTTCAAGAAACTCCTTGTCGGTGATCAACCCCGCACGCCGAAGCAAGATGCCTTCATAATAAGCAGTCGTTCCCTCGGCAACCCATAGAAGCTTTGTATAGTTCTCATTTTCGTAGTCAAACGGCCCGAGTGCGTCGGGACGAATCCGTTTGACGTTCCAGAGATGGAAATACTCGTGCGCGACAAGATTCAAAAAACTCTTGTAACGGGAGTCCGGCTTAAAGCCGAAGCGGTTCCACTGCAAGGCGGTCGAATTCAAATGCTCGAGCCCGCCACCGCCGCGAAGATTTAAGATGAATAAATAATCTTCGACAGGCAGTTCCCCAAATATCTTGACGCCCTCTTCAGCTATTTTGGCCGTGTCCTCGGCAATTTTCTTGAGGTCGTAGTTTCCTTCGCCTGTAACAACGAACCGGTGCGGCTTGCCCTGAACATTAAACGAAATCTCATTGAAGTTACTCACTTCGAACGGTGAATCATAAAGGACATCGAAATTCGCCGCTCGAAATGTATTTGTTCGCCCTGTTGCCGCCGGCAAACCGGTTGCAATTTTCCAGTTGCCGTATGGGTTTACAGTAACGGTCGAAGCGGCCGCGAGTTGGCCTTTTGGAAACATCAGAAGAGCAGTGTTATTCCAAAATGCGTGCTCGTCGTTCAATTCATTGGTCCTGACCGTAAGCTCATTTGAGTAGACACGGTATGACGCGACGACTTCATTTACGCCTTTTGTATCAATTTGCCAGGTGTTTTTGTTCAGTTTTCGCCACTGCAATGGGCGGTCGCCGGCGCCTTTAACGCTAAAATCCTGAACGTGCCGCGCGTATTCGCGGACAAGATAGCTTCCCGGCGTCCATACGGGCATTTTGAGCTCGGCTTTATCCGGCGCCTGACGCCACTTCAGACGCATTTCGACCTCAAGAAGATGCGTCGAAGGCTTCGGCATCGAAACCGTATATACGATCTCGGGCGAAACGCGCTGCGACGCTGTCTGTTGAGTTCTTGTAGCTGCGGCTCGTTTCTTCTGAGCCGGCGTTTCCTGGTACATAAAAAAAATGGCTGCGGCGATGAAGATCAGTATAGCTCTTTGACTAAAATTTCGTTGCATTGGTCTGGTAAACTCCCCGGTGTGTTATGTTGTAGTCTCTATTCTACTATGAATGAGAATTTTGCTAAAATTCCGCTATGGGACTGCCTAAATTAAAAACCAAGATCAGCGTCGAAGATTATCTCGAAGGTGAAATGATCAGTCCGACAAAGCATGAGTATATAGAAGGCGAAGTTTATGCTATGGCCGGGGCGAGCGACAATCACAGTAGAATTGTCACTGCCCTGATCACTTTATTATCCACTCATCTTCGTAATTCGAAATGTGAACCCTTTTCCAACGACATTAAAGTGCGGGTAACGAAAACAGTTTATTATTATCCTGATGTCCTCGTATCGTGCGAGGAAAATCCCGAGGACCCATACTTTCGTAATCAGCCGATTCTTATAATAGAGGTGACCTCGCCGTCGACAGAAAATATCGACCGCCGCGAAAAACTTCTCTTCTATCAACAGATGCCGAGCGTTCACGAATACGTTATCGTCGATCAGCACAGGATGAACGTAGAGGTGCATCGGCGCCAGCCGAATGGCGGCTGGATAACCTATTATTTTAACGAGCGTAGCGAGATTGTTGAGCTGGCTTCGGTCGAACTGTCGATTCCCCTGCCGGAACTTTACCGCCGCGTTCAATTCGAAAAAAATGGAAGCCGAGAAAGCTAACGAAAAGTTCTTCACGACACCGCTCATCATAATTTTCGTTACCGTATTTATCGACCTTGTCGGCTTCGGAATGGTCATTCCGATACTTCCGTTTTACGCCGAAACTGCTCCCTTCAACGCCACGCCGTTCGAGATCGGGATATTGTTCTCTATTTATTCGTGGATGCAGTTTTTCTTTTCGCCGGTTCTCGGCCGGCTTTCCGATAAATATGGCCGGCGGCCGATCCTATTTTTCAGCCTGCTCGGCTCGGCAGTCGGCTATTTTGTTATCGGCTTTGCGAGTACGCTTTTTATGGTGTTTCTCGGACGGGTCATCGGCGGGATAACCGGTGGAAATATCTCGGCCGCTCAGGCCTACATCGCTGATATTACGACCAAGGAGAACCGTGCGCGGGGCATGGGCCTTTTCGGAGCGGCTTTCGGGCTCGGATTTATTTTAGGCCCGGCGATCGCGGGAATATTGAGCAAATACGGCGTGCACGTCCCGTTTTATTTTGCCGCCGTTCTTTCGCTTGCAAATGCCGTCGCCCTTTATTTTATTTTGCCTGAATCATTGAAGACGGGCGCTCGAACAGTTTTACCCGAGCGAAAAAATCGGCTGCTCGAGCTTTTTGAATCGCTAAAGGATAAAGAGTTCCGCGTTATCAATTTGGTGTATTTCCTGTTGATAACGGCCTTTTCGATAATGACTTATGCCTTTGTTTTATATACTGCATTTCGTTTTGGCTATAACGCGGAGCAGAATGGATATCTTTTTGCGTATGTCGGTTTTATAGCAATAATCGCTCAGGGATTTTTATTCAGCCGTTTAGTAAAAAGGTTCGGCGAGTCGAATTTGGTCACGGTCGGATGCTTTTTGATGTGTGCCAGCCTGTTAGCGGTGCCTCTTGTCGGGCCTCAATTTGGGGGACTGATCGGCCTGCTTGTCGGGATGGCGTTCTTGTCTTTTGGAAACTCTCTTGCGTCGCCGGCATTAACAAGTCTTGCGTCAAAAACCGCCGGCGAACACGAACAAGGCCGGGCGATGGGAATTATGCAGTCCGGCGCCAGCCTGGCACGGGCAATCGGCCCGATAATAGGCGGAGTTTTGCTTAATAACGCGATGGATAAGCTTGACGATTTCACGCTTTACCTAACCTTCTGGGCGGCATCGGCGATAATGTTCGTTGCATTTTTGACGGCGGTTTATTCGTTTAGAATGATGAAAGCGCAAACGGTAAGTTGATTTAGCTGACGGCACGCCGCTGGCGCTGCATATTTGCCGCGGGAAAAACTAAACGGAAAGTCGTTCCATTACCATTTTCACTGCGGGCTTCTATGCTGCCCTCGTGTTCCTGAACTATTCCATACGAAACCGCCAGACCCAGGCCCGTGCCGTTTCCCACGCCTTTAGTCGTAAAAAACGGATCGAAGATTTTGTTTAGGTTTTCAGGAGCGATTCCCTCGCCCGTATCGGAAACCTCAATGCAGACTTCGTTTTCTTCATTTACACCCGTTTCAAGAGTGATTTGTCCGCCGTCAAACATCGCGTCCCGCGCGTTAAGTATCAAATTTGTAAACACCTGCTGCAGCTTCCCCGCGTTCGCATATATTTTCGGCGGTTTATTCGTATAGCTTTTTAAAATTTTGACATTGGATTTTCTGAGTTGCGGCTCGAGAAGTTGGAGAGTGTCGTCCAGCAATTTATTGATATCGATCTCGGCGGATTCGATCGCACTACCGGTGCGCGAGAAATTAAGGAGATTTCCGACAATGTTGGTTGCCCGGTCCGTCTGCCTCTGCATTTTTTGCAGGAGAGCATGTTTAGGATCGGTATCGGGAATCATTCCGAGCAGCATCTGCGTGTAGCTCGAAACTCCGGTCAACGGCGTGTTGACCTCATGTGCAACCCCTGCCGCAAGGAGCCCGATACTTGAAAGCTTTTCGCTCTGCTGCAGCGTTTCTTCGAGTTTTACGCGGGATGATACATTTTCAAATACAATAATAGCCCCTGTTTGGGCATTTGAAACAGATCGAAGCGGTGCGACGGCGACATTTAAGATGAGCGATCTGCCGCTGAAATCATAAGTATGGAGCTTGTATGCGTTTCGGATCTCCGTCAGATGCCACTTCGATTTGCCAAGAATGTTCGAAAGATTCAATGCAAAACTTTCATCAAAGATCTCTTCCACAAGCTTTCCGATCGCCTGCTCGCGCCGCAGTCCGATCATTTCCTCGAATGTCGAATTGCAGCGGATAATTCGTCCGTTCTCATCAACCGCCAATAGGCCTACATTGACCGATTCGACTATCGATTCGTTAAATTCCTTAAGAAGAGCAAGTTCTTCAGTATGTTCCTGTTGTTCCTGATACAGCCGGCTGTTCTCGATAGCCACGGCAATATAGCCCGAAACGGTCCGCAAAATCTCAAGATCCTCCGAGGAAAGCAAGGATCCGTCGCTTCCGCGTCCAAGCCCGATAACCGCAACCATCTTGGAACGCACGACGCACGGCACAAAATAGTGAAGCTCCTTGCGCACGGGTTTCCTGCCGTTTCCATTGCCAAAAGATGCGCTATGTTCTTCTTCCTGTGGATCGAACTCGTCGGCACGAACAATTCCTTTCTCGGCCGATTTTTGCCGAATCATCTGCCGAAAATCAGCAGGAATTTTGTAGGCTTCGCTCAATCCCGCCGATTTTGCTAACTTATAATGAACTTTCGAGCCTTCTTCTTCGATGAAAACAGCCACCTTTTCAACATCGAGCACCTGTTTCAGCCTTTCGATCAAACCTTCGAGCAGCGGCTCCATCGCTGTCGTCGCCGAAAGCGTTCGGCCAAAATCCAACAGGCCGTTTCGCAAATCGTAACGTTTTCCGTAAAAGAAGCGTTCGGCGCGTTCCTGCAAAAAATTCTTGAGCGGTTCACTGAGCATAACAATCCCGGCCATCGCTATGATCGCGATCAAAGCACGCAATGTTATTTCCGTATTAGATAAATTATTGCCGACAGCGAGAAAAACCAGTCCCAATGCAACGGCGCCGATCATCATCGCTATTGCGATCGTAGTCATCGCATAAACAAGAGCCCGCCGAACAACTACATCAACGTCCATCAGACGATAGCGGACTACGGAATGCCCGAAGCTCAGTGGAATCAATGCTAAGGGCAATGTAGTGAAAACGATCGTGATTCCGTCGTCCGGAAGATAAACAAATCTTTTGGCAATTTGGACTGCAAGTATCGGCACCACCGACGCCATGGTGCCCCACATTGCCCATTTCAGGCGCTGACGCACCAGCGGTTGTTTGCTGGTGAGAAAACGCCAAAGTAAAACACTCGCACCCAAGCTTATTCCGGCAACGAAATTGATCAGCAGGGCTTGATTCAGAATAGGGAAAATTTTGTTGTTAGCGGTAAAATTACGAAGGCCAGATGCAAATGCATCCACCGGAACTAATTGCGCCAGCGAAAAGAACAACACTGCAAGAACTATCAGCGAAGCAGGCAAATACAATACATACGTCTTCCAACGCGGCTCATCAAAAACCTCGCTCCTGACTGGATATCGCAGGCAAAAATGCAGAAAAAGCGGTGCAAACAAAGCGAATGCTATATCGTCCAAAAGATTGACAGCCAAATCGAAATCCTGACCTAAATTCAGGGATCTGTAAACGTGAAAAACAAAAGCCGTAAGACAAATAGTGGCAAAATGCAGAATGAAAGGAGAGCGACTTCCTTGTTTGAAAAGAACGAACACCCCTACGCCGAGCCAAATTATACCTACGAAAGTAAGAAGGACTATTGACGATGTCCAACGCGGCAGCGTATCGATATTCTTAAGATCCGCGTAGTAAAAGTTGTTTGCAAAAGAATAAGACGATTTTTGATAATAGTAAGTTAAGCTTCCGCCTACGCCGGCCGCATCAAGATACATCGGCACATCTGCGGGGGAAACAATTTCATCAAATGTTTCACCGTCGAGGCTGATGGTGAATAGCTTGTCGCCCGGAGAAATCCCCGCCCGCGATGCCGCGAGTCCCGGCAGCACTTTTTCTGCATAGATGCCGTCAGACTTTTGAGCCCATAGTACGCCGTCCGTCGGAGCTAATTCGCCGGAAGCACGCTGAGAAAGATTGAGCGCTCCGCCGGCGACGAATAAAACCGTCGCCACAAGCCATATCAAACTCCAACTTGTCAGCACTTTTCCCTTCATCTGAATCAGGCAAACTCCGCCATTAGTTTTCGGATGCAAAATTTGTTCCAATAAATAGAGTCGCTCTTCCCGTATTATTGCACCGATATCTACGACACAACCGCGTATTTAGAATAACACGCAGACAGCGACGAATATGTCGAATTCAGTTTTTTGTTTATAATCCGAGAATTTGGAGAATTTCAGTCGAAGATTAATGCAGAGAAAATCGGAGATTGGCGAGTAAATCCACTGTTGAGCGGTTTATAAATCGCGTCTTAAAATCGAACCAAAATTCCGCCGCGCAATGCCCTTCCCTGTGAGTTCAACCGCAAGCTGCCTTCTTCACCCGCGACGCCGGTTTGAAAACCTAATAAGTTACGGGCATCGACGACAGCTTCTGCTTGAAACGGCAAGCCTAAAGTCGGCAGGCTCTGCGTTACGAGAATGCTTAGGCTCGGATCGTATATGGCAAGCCGCCCCTGAAAAGGATCTATTGCAAACACCGTAGCCTGCGGCGAAAGACGGAATATCGTTTTGACGTTGGTTCCAGTTTTCAAATCAGCTTCGAATTGTCCGAAAAACGATTGGAATATATCATTCTCAAACAAATCCGCCGGATTGGAAAACGCTTCTTCGGACAATTTCTGGCCGCTTCCGAAACTGTAGCCCGCCGACGTACTGAAACGTCCGCTCAGGCGCCTTGTATAAACCACCCTAAAGCCTTGCGCACCGCCTTGTTGATTACCTGTAAAATCAGTAAAATTCGCAGGGTCGAGGGAATCAAACGGCATGCTCGTAAATCCGACACCTCGTCCGAGTGTTGTATCGAAAAAAGCATTTGCCTCAATACTCGAATTATTATCCAGCACGCGTTCAATACCAAATTCGAGCCTACTGCTCTTATTCAATTGGGGTTTACCGTTTTCGAAAACAAAATCCTGAATAGCGGCCGGTTCACGGAAAACAACTTGTGCGTCTTCGAGCTCAATTGCACGAGACCAAGTCCTTTCTTCGGTTTGAGTGGTGTAAGAAGTGCGAAAACGTGTCTTGGAATCGATGTCGAACTGCAGGCCTAGCCGCGGGCTGATCGAAAAGTCATCGCCGGCTCCGGCAAACCGCGAATAATCGAACCCAAAGACTAAAATTACGCCTTCGCGGACTTTCCATTCGTCAGTACCCTGAACCGAGACCTGTGAAAGCGTCCGTTCTTCATTTTGTATATCGATGCTGCCGAGAATGCCGAAAGATGTGTTCAGTCGAATCTGGTGGCTTTCGGACGGACGAAATTTCACCTGGGTTTCAAATCGCTGCGGAGCACCTTTGCCAATTCCGGCCTGGCCTGCAAAGACGATATCCGCATTCTCCGTCAAATGCATATTCGTGGCGAAATTTATTCCGGCATAAGCTCCGTCTTCGGTTCCCGCAAAATAGTTCTCGATTACCGTTTGCCCGCGTCTATCGCGGCTTTCCACCTCGGCCTCTTCTGCGGCGGCAGCTTCAGCAACACTGTTTTCGTCAACCGGTGCATCGCCTTCGCGATTTTGATAGATCGATCTGCTGGTTTGCGCCGATCTTATAACCCATTTCGGATTATTGCGGTCAAGCTTCTTTTCCGGCAGTGTGTTTCCGGAGCCCGAACGTTCGAGCCTAAATCCGTAATTGAGCTGCGTTGCGCCGCTTACTTCGATCGACTGCAAAGTTATCGGATTAAAACCTTCCGCCACCGCTAAAATCGTATATGTACCCGGCAGGATTTTCGCAAGAAAACTTCCGTCCGACGCCGAGCGAACTTGTTTCAGAAGTTTAGACGTGCCTGTGCGAAAGATAGCGACCGTTGCATCGGCGATCGGGCTTCCACCGTGATCGCGAACCATACCTTTGATCACGCCGAGATTGCCGCTTTTCTCAGCTGCCTCTGCGGCAGCATCAGGCATAGCTGCAAATGCATTCGAAAGCATCGCAAGCAAAACCAACAGTAAAGCAGAAGCCCGCACGTAAGTAAGGGCGAAAGGCCTCAGAAAACTTTTTGATCGTATGAAAAAACTCATTCGATAAAGACGCTTTTAAAAAGGAGAATGTAGCGGTGCTGCGATAAAGCATTAGAAACCCGCAGCAATAGTACTAAAAAGAAGCTGTTTCCAGCAACTTGGGTATTTTCCCGATAAAATACAAATGTGTCAAGCCCCGAGCGACAACTGGACTTAGGCAGTGTGATGCGGCCGCCCTTGACAAAGTTTGCCCTTCGGCTAGAATAAAAAGTGCTTGCAGGCATAACGGAGACGTGGCTGAGCGGCTGAAAGCGGCGGTTTGCTAAATCGTTGTACCTCAAAAGGGTACCACAGGTTCGAATCCTGTCGTCTCCGCCATATCGATTTTTTGGATTTCGTAAAGCTATCAAACTACTTAGTTTTGATAGCTTTTTCCTTTTGATAAAACGTTCTGAGTTCACGCTTCAGCGAGCTTCTTCGTTGAGCAGGAAGCACGCGGAAGCATGAACTCAAAACTTCTCCTTTGCGTTCTTCGCGGCTTTGCGTGAAAATCTTTCTTTATGACAACACGCGTCCGCTTTGCCCCAAGCCCGACGGGCTATTTACATATCGGTTCTGCTCGGACCGCACTTTTTAACTATCTTTACGCAAGAAATGTCGGCGGCAAATTCCTGCTGCGTATCGAAGACACGGACCTCGCACGCTCGACCGAGGAGTCAACCCGCTCAATCCTCGAAGGCCTTAAATGGCTCAAGCTCGATCATGATGAAGAAATCGTTTTCCAGTCCGATAACGCCGACATGCACCGTGCGAGTGCGTTGAAATTGCTCGAAGAAGGAAAGGCCTATCGCGATTTCACGCTAAAGGAAGCCCGGTCGGACGCAAACGTAAAGGACGCGATCAAGGACCGGGCACGAGCGGCGCAGGGCGAAAAGAACATGCGTGATAATCCGTATCGTAATCTTTCAAAAGAAGAGTCCGATTTGAGAGCCGTTGCCGGAGAGCCGTTTGCTATTCGCCTAAAAGTTCCCGAAATCGGCAAAACAGTCTTTAAAGATGCGGTTTACGGCCTGCAGGAGCGTGATTACAACGATACCGAAGATCTCGTTCTGCTGCGTTCCGATTCTCATCCGCTCTACAATCTCGCGGTTGTCTGTGACGACATAGAAATGCGGATCACCCACGTCATCCGCGGCCAGGATCATCTCACAAACGCCCATAAACAGGTGCTGATCTATGAAGCTCTCGGCGTTACCCCGCCGGTATTAGCGCACCTGCCGCTTATTCTCGCACCCAACAAAGGCAAGCTTTCCAAACGCAAACACGGCGAAGTCGTTTCGATGACGACCTATCGCGATGCGGGTTTTGTCTCTGCGGCGTTTCGCAATTTTTTAGCTCTACTCGGCTGGTCGGCGGGCGAAGAGCGTGAAATCTACAATCTTGAAGAGTTGGTACAAAAATTCTCGCTCAACCACATTCACCGCTCAAACGCCGTTTTCAATTTCCACGAGAATGACCCGCGTCACTGGACCGACGACAAAGCCCTCTGGATGAACGCCGAATACATCCGCACAATGCCGCTCGAAAAACTTTTGCCGCTTGTAAAAGGCGAACTAAAGTCTGCAAAACTCTGGCGCGAGGAATACGAAGACGACGGCGACACAGGTCAGAACCAACTGCGTGAGCGGGCGGGTTCTTTGACTGAAATTGGATCCAGAAAATGGTTCGAACACACCATCGATCTGATCCGCCAGCGGTTCTTTACGCTAAAGGATTTCTCGTCACAAGGC
>JACDAY010000040.1 GCA_013695195.1 Blastocatellia bacterium
TCGCCGCCTTCCGGGCCGATGCGGCGAAGGATCGCGCGCAGGCGCGCCAGCAGCTCACGCGGGTTGAACGGCTTTGGCAGATAATCGTCGGCGCCGATCTCCAGCCCGACGATCCGCTCCATATCATCGCCGCGGGCCGTCAACATAAGCACAGGAAGTTTCGATTGTCCGCGAAGGTTTCGAAGCACGTCGAAGCCATTCATTTTCGGCAGCATGACGTCGAGTATCGCCAGATCATAATTGCCGGAAATCGCTTCGTACAGACCGCTCTCACCGTCGTGAATTGTCTTTGTCTCAAATCCCTCTGCAGCAAGATATTCGGAAACAAGCTCGCAAAGCTCCTCATCGTCATCAATGATCAATACTTTATTCATTACGAAAGAATTTTACGCCAAAAACCGGGTATTTATCCAACTTTTACAATTCTTTACACTCGATTAAAACCCAGGTTGCTAACATAAATTCCAGCTCCGTTAGGAGCGAAATGTTTGTAGCCGGTCAATCAATAATTGCATTTGAGTTACGTAGGAACGACACATTCTCTACCGTTCCAACGGAACTCAAATGCTTTGTTACAATTTTTAACTACAAACATTACGTTCCTAACGGAACTCAGAATTAGAATTTTCACAAAGCATTAAAAACGATTTCCCCGCCTATCATCGTTATTTTTACATTTCCGTCCTTATCCAAAGCGACAAGATCGGCGCGTTTGCCAATCTCTATCGAGCCGTGGGTTTTATCAATTCCAAGAAGCTTCGCAGGATTTAGCGAGGCCATTTTTGAAACTTCAGCATCGGAAAAACCGAGCGATTTCATACGATTTACCGCATCGAGCATCGTAATGGCAGAGCCGGCAATACTTCCCCGCTCGTTTTGCGTCACGCCTTTTTCGACCTTTACTTTCTCACCCCAGATTTCGTAGATACCGTCGCCCAAGCCTGCAGGAGCAACCGAGTCGCTGATTAACGAAACCTTGTCCGGAGTTTTGTTTCGGCAGGCAAATTCCAGCATTTTCGGATTGACGTGAATGCCATCCGCAATGATGTCAAAAGTCACATCTTCATTCGTCAACGCCCAGCCGACGACTCCGACATTACGGTGATGCAGCCCGGTCATCGCATTGTAGAAATGCGTCAGGTGTTTCGCGCCCGCCCGGGCAGCTTTTTCCAAAGTGTCCGTGTCGGCCTTTGTATGCCCGATTGCAACTAGCCAGTTCTGTCTGACGAGTTCGACCACAAGCTCGATTCCGCCGTTGATTTCCGGCGCAATCGTTGTCATATGAATTCCCTGTTTCAACCGCGGCAGTTCCGAAACTTCACTTTCCTTAAACTTTTTAAAAAACTCCGGCCGTAACGCCCCGCACATTTTTTCATTAGCAAATACGCCCTCGTAATGCACACCCAAAGCCTGCGCAACCGGCCGGCCAACCTGTATTTCCATCAGCTTATCAATGGCACCAATAGCTTTTCGATAATTCTTATCCGAATCCGGCACAAGCGTCGGAACCCACGAAGTTATGCCATTCCGCGCCAAAAACCCGGCTATCTCCAATAATCCATCCCTATCCGCCGCATTCACATCGATCCCAACCGCTCCGTGATTGTGAATGTCTATAAACCCCGGAAACAGAGTTGCACCGTTAAGATCGACCACCTCTTCGGTCGAAACGAAGTCATTAGATTTATTCGCAGAAATTTTGCCTTTTGTTATAAAAGTAGAATGCGACCCGGGATTTAAGTAATCAGACAATATCATGGCCAAAAGCAGAAAAAGGCACCTGCGACAATATGCCACAGGTGCGATCAAAAAAGGTTTTAACTGTGACTAGAATGTATATTTGAGCGAAAATTGAATATTTCTGGGTGCATATGTATTTGCAAGTGAAGTTAACGATCCCAGCAACGGATTGATCCTCGGTCGTGCAAACACGCCGACGGTGACATTTGCTGTGTAAGAAGTATTTGGGAAACCAAACTGCACGTGATTAAAGGCATTGAATAAATCTGCGCGAAACGCCAGACTATGTCCCTCCCAAGGCATCCGAAACCGTTTTGTTATATTGAAATCCACATTCTTCACACCGTCGATAAAAAACGTGTTGCGACCAAGTATACAGCAGAAATCATCTGTAGATGTAGGAATGCGAAACGCGCCGGCAAGGATCTGCCGCGCAGTTTCAGGGTTATCGATTCTGCTTCCCAATATTGATGGATCGACAAGAAAAGGACGCGTTTCGCTAAATCCGTCGAGGTTAAGATCGAATCCGGCACCACTAACTGTAAACGGTGTTCCGTGAACCCATTTGAAAACTGATGATATTTCCCATCCGCCGAAGACTTGTCCCAAGACACCGATGTCCTTTTCAAAGAAAGGCAGCCGGTATGTTCCGAAAAATGTAAACCTGACGTAGGAGCGTTTAGATCAACTATTTATAAAGCAAATATGATGCCCGACGCCGCTTAAAATCGTCAAGGTCCTTTTGCCATGAAGCCTCGA
>JACDAY010000056.1 GCA_013695195.1 Blastocatellia bacterium
GCTTTATCGAGAACTGTTTAGCGATCTTGTAACCAAAATCGGTCGCGCCTATTTTTGGAAACGAAAGCCCGCCGGTCGCGATTACAAGACTTTCAGACGAGAATTTTCCTCGATTTGATTCAAGCTCAAAAAGCCCGTTTTTTCGTAGGTTTTTGACAGAGCAATCAGTTTGAACTATCACCTTTGCTTTTTCGCATTCCGTCAGCAGCATTTCAACTATCAAACGCGAGCTATCGCGGCAAAAAAGCTGTCCGAGCTTTTTTTCGTAGTATTCGATTTTGTGTTTTTTAACAAGCTCGGTGAAATCCCCCGGCGTGTACCTGGCGAGCGCCGATTTGCAGAAATGGGGATTTCCGGAGATAAAATTTTCCGGCTTTGTATGAATGTTCGTAAAATTGCAGCGGCCGCCGCCCGAGATAATTATCTTTCGCCCGACTTGAGCATTATGCTCGATCACCAGCGTCCGCCGGCCGCGTTTTCCCGCTTCGATCGCGCAAAAAAGCCCCGCAGCTCCGCCGCCAATGACGATTACATCGTATTTCATCTATCTCAAATAACGGGTTCGCAGGATATTTATATGATGCGTGATGTGTCCTGCCATAATGTACGCAAGCGCCCGGACTGATATGCCGACGTTGTTTGCGGTACCTGTTCTAAGCCAGTCTTCATCACTTAGATTTTTGAAAAACAGCATATTTGCATTTCGGAGAAGCGCGAACTCTTCCAGAAGACCCGAAAAACTTCGAGAGTTGGAACGGGCATTTTCGATATAACCGTCCTGCTCAAAACCCTCGATGGGTGTTTTGTCCGCGCGTGAAATGCGGAATATGCGGTAGGCAAACATACGTTCACCGTCAATCAAATGGCCTAACAGTTCCTTAATCGTCCATTTACCCTCATCGTAAGCCAACGCACCCTTTTCTTCAGGCATTTCGGCGAAAAGTTCCTGCAATTCGCCGGGTTGGCCCGCTAAAACGCCAAGAATGTCGTCGTTTTTTACAAGGGAAATGTAGGTTTCGTAATATGGATCGTATTCGGAATTTTCGGGTTTGAACATATTGGTTTATTTTTTTTCAAATTTACCACCGGAATAACTGAAAGCTGATAACTAATAATTTCTGAGGAACTCTTAATTTTCAGCTATTAGTTATCAGCTTTCAGTTATTCCGGTGGTGGTCTTTCAACCGCAAATTGTGAAACCGACGGTTTATCCCAGCAAACTCGAAATATAATTTACTTTACAGCAAAACACTTTTGTTTCAACTTGCATCAAACAATTTTAATCGCATAATTTCAAATAGGAACTAAGCACCCGTCGCTCCGGGCCGCGAGCGAATCGAATAGGAGAAAAATTTGATGAAACGAGCTTCTTTTACAGTAATATTTGCATTTTTTGCACTCTTTATTTTTGCCGGCACGGGCGCCGAGGCAGTGAATAATTCGCTTGCCGAAAGATTTACGCTTGCCGGTGTCGTGCAGACTGGCGAATCAGGGACCTACAGTTTTGACAAAGCTCATTCCTTTATCGGATTTAAGGTAAAACATATGGGGCTTATCGAGGTGCCGGGATTTTTTCGCGATTTTACGGGAACTGTCAATTATGACTCGAAGGACACGGCCAAATCGACCGTCGAATTCACCGCAAAAGCGACAAGCGTGGACACCGGCGTCGAAGGCCGCGATAAGCATCTGCGAACCGTGGATTTTTTCGAAGTAGAAAAATATCCGGACGTTACGTTCAAGAGTACAAAGGTTGAAAAGAAGGGAAACAATTGGATAGTTACCGGCGACTTTACGATGAAGGGCGTGACGAAATCGGTATCGTTTCCATTCAATATTGCCGGATTTCTGCCAGCCGACCAGCGCAGCGGCGGCAAGATGGGAATCGCCGCCGAAACGACGCTCAATCGCCGTGATTACGGCGTAAATTATGGCGGCAATCTGCCTGGCGGAACTGCTGTGCTGTCGGACGAAGTGAAGATCAATCTGCAGATCGAAGCAGGCAAGGCAAAGGAAAAACCGAAAGCTGCCGAATAAGTTAGAAAATCCGATTCCCCTGCCGTGAACTTTTACTTTATTTTTCCGATATCAGAAAAAGCGATGTCGTAGATCGCATACTCTTCCCAATCCTTGTAATCGAAATGCCACCATTCATTGGCGTTGATGGTAAAGCCTTCGTTTTCCATGAATTTTCGCAGCAAATCGCGGTTCGCTCGTTCCTTGTCGGTACCACCGGTGTAATAAGGCGAAGCTCGCTCTGTGAATTCATCGTAACCCGATGGCATCGCGACCGGTTGGCCGGTTTTTAGATCGTAGATGCTAAGATCGACAGCGCAGCCTCGGTTGTGTTTCGATCCCTTTTCGGGGTTGGCGACGAATTTCCTTTTATCCTCCGACGTAACTTCCCAAAAAAGTTTGGTGATCGTCCACGGCCGATAACCGTCGTATATGACAAGTCCCAAACCTAGTTTTTTCAGTTTTTTGTGGACGCGGAGCAGGGCTCTCGAGGCAGGTTTTTGTAGAAAGGCACGAGCTTCAGGGTAAACCTTTCTGCCGACAAAATTATTTTCGGATGCGTATCGGATATCTAGTTTAATTGTGTTATCTAGTTTGATGAGTTCTACCAAGCGGGCCTCATGTTTGTTGTCTTGTTTTGGCGGCGCATTCTGTGCAGATGCGTTTGAACAAAGGATAAAACAAATCAGCGGAAGCGTATATCTTAGAAAATGCTTTATCATTCTTAAGCAAACTTATAAATTGGAGAGTGAAAAAATCAGCAAATAAAAGTTAAATTACTGTTTCGGTTTTTCTTCCGGCGCGGGCCCTGAATCTTCCTCGACGATTATCACATCCGTTCCATATTTCTGGTAGCTTCTGAAACGGATCACATTCCTGCTTTCAAACAACTTCCCCAACCCCTGAACGGTGCCTCTGAAATCCGATAATATCGGAAGCAGGTGTTTTTCGCCCGATATGTCAACCAGATCGTAATCGATATATTTAGTAACGGCTTTGACGGGAAAATCGCGGGCGATATCTGTTAGTTCATATTCGATCCGTAAAACCCGAAATGCATCGCGGTCGATCCAGATCTTTCCCTTTTCACCGGCCGGAGATGACTGATAGTTAGTGCCTTTTAAGCCGACACCGCCGTCTTTGTTGTTTGCCAGCGTGATCTCATAATGATAAACAATGCTTCGGCGGTTTCGCAAAACGTCGGTCGTAAGCACATCGAACTTGGTTTTGCTTTCAGGCTTAAAGATCTTATTCAGGTCCTCTACAAATTCCCCGCCTGATGTCGCACCGTCCAGACCGTTATAGCTGTTTTTTGTTTCGGAATTTACCTGAATACCATTTTTTGCCAGAACTTTATACTGTTCACCCTTTTCGCTGCTGTAACTTACGGCAATGACCAGATTATCAAGCGGCTTCCAATTACCCGTTCCAGCATAGGCCTCTGAGCGGGAAATTAACTGCTTGACCACGAAATCCGGCATGTCAGCCATCAAAGCGAGAGTGTTCGCACGAGCCTTTTCCAGAATTTCCGCGGCTTCCAAAGCTGTTGGCAGTTTCGCGGCGTTCGGATTCTGACGGCGGCGGTCAGCTTCTTCGACGGCGCGTTTCAACTCTTCGTCGTTTTTGGCTTTTGAGCGCGTAAGCCCGCGTATGCCGTCCGTTAAAGTAAATTCGATCCCGCGTCGGCGCAAGGCATCGATTATCTCAACTTTTCCGCCAGGATTCTTTTGCAGGCCGTAGAGCATTTTAACATACTCCGACTGCGTCAGCGGTTTTTCCTGAGCGTATCCGAATTGGAACAATGACAAAACCAAAATTAAAAACAGAGCTTTTTTCATTCTTCTAAATGATGCGCAAACGGCCAAATTCGTTGGATAATGTTCTGAGTTCACGCTCCAAGCGTGTGGTCTTCTGTCAGAACCGCCTGCGTGAGCGGGCTGGGTAGTCTATTAGTAAAAAACTGAAGTTTAAACTTAGAACAAAAAAAGAGAGATTCGTAAAAACCTCTCCTTTTTAGTATAAAGACAACAAAGTTCACGGGCTTAATTAACCCATTCTTCGTCATAGTTTAAGTGCCAGTGCCTCGTAACCCATTTCTCGGCGGCGGTCATGGCGACCGTCCTCCATTTTTTCAAATTTTCCGAAATGGTAAGGGCCGCGAGCGGTTTGCTCGGGTCACGCTCGACCCGGATTACCTGGGCAGATACTTCGATAATGGACCGCTCCTCGTCCAAAATCCTTAACGTAACCGCAGACCCGACGGGCGGCAGAACTTCGAGATTTACCAGCGTACTGGTTTCACCGACGTTTTCCGTCGTGCCGTGTATCGAGATAGTTTCTCCGCTTTCCGAATCAATCCAGCTTGCCTGTACGGGCAGATTGGCAATGATCCGATGATGCAATGGCGTCTTGTATGATGATGTAGCATAACCTACTTGTGACATTAAATTCCCCCCTTTTTTCGATTGTAATTCGCGCAAAGGCTGAGTGTTGGATGCAATTCCCGGCATTTACGTCCGACAAATCTAAACCTTTTTTACAAAAAAGTCAACTTTCCTCAAAACCCGCAACTCATTGCGTCTAAATCAGTTTCAAAACACGCGCGCGTTTTGAAGTCTGGCTGTTAACTATCATTTATCTTTTTTGAGAAATAGAACATTCTTCCAGGCTGTCCGAAAATAAAAACTTTTATGTAACCCGAATGTAATCTGACGCCGTTAAATTATAAATTTCAAACAATGCGATAAATTGGCAGGGAGTTTTCGGAACTCAATTTGCGTTCAATTAATCGTCCTTACCGATTTTCGTTGTGTTCGAATTTTTGAAGCATTTATGGGAAATACCATAAATCCGGTAAAGGTCTGCGAATACAACATTTACTTATGTTACAAAACTGGATAGCGCTTTGAAACGATACAGAAATTTGTAAAGTTTCAAATCCGAAAAGCAATATAAATATCCAAAATTCAAAATTTCCGATTTCCAATCAATTTATTAAACAAAGCAATTTTGCTATCAATATTTTAAATGAGGTCAAAAAATCACATGACTAAAAACTTTTCGATTAAATTTTTAACGTTGATCATTCTAAGCCTGGTATTGGGTTTCGGGCAGGCATTTGCCCAATCCACGGTAACCGGCGGCATCAACGGCACGATCACCGACCCGCAGGGCGGCGTTGTTCCAAACGCGTCCATAACAGTTACAAACATCGGGACTAACGCGGCGGTTACCGTTAATGCCAGCTCAGACGGCGGCTACCGCGTCTTAAATCTTCAACCGGGAACTTATCGTGTCGAGACCACGGTTTCGGGCTTTGCGCCTGTTATGGCGGACAACATCATTGTCGAGGTCGGTGTAATAACAAGTGTAGACATACCCCTGACGCTTGGGACGGCAACAGCGGAAGTGGAGATCACGGCTGAGGCACCGGTTATCAACACAAACGACAGCACCAACTCCAGAAACATTAACGAAACGTCGATCAACGAGCTTCCGATCAATGGCCGCCGTGCATCCAGCTTTGTCCTGGCAACTCCGGGCGTTTCACCGGACGGTGGATTTGGCCTTATTAGCTTTCGCGGCATATCCGGCTTGCTTAACAACAGTACGGTCGATGGAGGCGACGATAATCAGGCGTTCTTTTCCGAAGCACGCGGCCGTACGCGTATTAGTTCTTCGATCAGCCAGGACGCAGTTCGCGAGTTCCAGGTAAATACGTCGAATTACTCGGCGGAATTTGGCCGGGCTGCGGGCGGCGTCGTAAATACGGTTACCAAAAGCGGAACTAATGACTTTCATGGTTCGGCCTTTTATTTCTTTCGTGATAACAAGTACGGAGCCAGAAACCCTTTGATCTTTCCGGGGCCGGGCAACCCCACCGGCAAACCTAAAGACGTGCGCCATCAGTTTGGCGGCTCAATTGGCGGCCCTGTAGTGAAGGATAATCTTTTCTTCTTCTTTAGTTATGACCAACAAAAACGTGATTTCCCCGGAGTGGCACAGCCGGGCAACGCTACTTTTCTTAATCCGATCACGGTTACGGGACTTACGCCGGCACAGGTTGCAGCCGGAATCAGTTATCTCCAGAATTTGACCGGCGTTGTGCCGCGAAGAGGAGATCAAACGCTCATTTTGCCAAAGATCGACTGGGTCATAAACGATAAGCACACATTTACTGCCGTTTATAATCGCCTTCGTTGGAATTCGCCGGCCGGTGTTCAAACCGCGGCGACCGTTACTCGCGGACGAACTTCTTTCGGCAGCGATATAGTAGCACTTGACAGCTATAATTTCCGTCTGAACTCAGTCCTAACTCCTAGCATCATAAACGAAGCAAGATTTCAATACAGCCGCGATCTCGAACAGCAAATTGCCGACACGCCCGATCCTAGTGAGCCAACAACGGGCGGCGGTTTTCCGCCTTCGGCCTCTATCGCCGTTGGCGGCGGCATCACCATCGGCAAGCCAAACTTCTTAAATCGAAATGCGTATCCTGATGAAAAGCGGTGGCAGTTTGCCGATTCGGTAACATTGAACCGAGGCAAGCATACGATCAAGTTCGGCGCCGATATCAATCACGTTTCAGACACCCTTGCAAGTTTGTTTACGGAATCGGGCGCCTATTCTTACTCAACCCTGGCAAACTTTTTGTTGGACTTCAATATTCCGTCGACCAAGGCCTACGCTAATTTTCAGCAGGGTTTTGGCCCGTTGGAATTTCAGTTTGTTACACGGGACTACAATTTTTTCTATCAGCACGATATTCGTGTGGATTCCAATTTAACTCTTAACATAGGATTGCGTTACGAATATCAGCAAAAGCCTGAGCCCCAACTGCCAAATCCCCGGGAGCCGCGAACGTCCGTATTCCCGGCGGATAAAAACAATTTCGGTCCGCGGGTCGGCTTTGCTTACTCTTTCGGCGACAATAACGAGAACGTAATTCGTTCAGGTTACGGGATGTTTTATGGCCGCATCACCAATTCGGCGATCTCGAATGCAATTACCAATACCGGCCTTGCCGCAGGACAACGAACCTTCTTTACCACTCCGAATGCTACGAGTCCGACATATCCGAATGTTCTTCCGGCGTTCCCATCAAGCGGGAGTAGTTTCGGAGGCGATATAATCGTATTTGCCCGGGGAATACAAAACCCGCGAATACATCAACTCGATCTCATTTATGAAAGGCAAATAAGCAGAAACACCGCGATATCATTCACCGGAATGATAAGTCACGGGCAATATTTGCCTTATTTTATCGACACAAACCTGAACCCACCGACTGCAGCGACGGCTTTCACATTTAACGGCGGCCCGCTTGGCGGGACAACCTTTATCGCTCCTAGATTCACAGGCCCGCGCCCCAACACGAATTTTGGACGTATCACCGAAATAAGCAGTAACGTTTCGTCGGATTATTACGGGTTTGTCGCACAACTTAATCGCCGTATGACTAATGGAATTCAATTCCAAACAAGTTACACATTTTCGTCCGCAGAAGACAACGGACAGAATTCGCAAACATTTACGACAGCGAATAGTCCGTTGAATCCATTCGATCTGGATATTGAGCGTGGGCGTTCAAACTTTGACGTGCCGCATCGTTTTGTTGCAAGCGTGATTTTTGCTCCGACAAACTTGTTTGGGTTAGGGAATGGTTCGCGGGTCGGCAAGGCGATTCTCGGTGGTTGGTCGGTCGCACCGATCGTAACTGCTTCGTCCGGATTTACTTATTCCGGAACTACACAGAGCTCAATCATCGGATTGACAAGCTCAGGCGTACTCGGAGCAGGCGGCTCAAGCAGAATACCGGGTCTTGCTCCAAATACCTTTAGAACGCCTAGTATATTTAACATTGATCTCAGGCTTTCCAAACGCTTCCGCTTTACCGAAACGATGAACCTCGAGTTTTTGGCCGAAGCATTCAATTTACTTAATCGGTTCCACACGACGGGTATTAACTCGACGATGTATAACTTTGCATCGGGAAGCACGACCCAGTTCAATTTCAATCCGACCTTTGGCTCGGTGACCGCAGCAGGAAATAGTATTGTCCGTGAACGGCAGATTCAGTTTGCGGCACGTTTTCAGTTTTAGTTTTTCTCTCACGAGAAAAACCTTTGAGGCACGTTTCTATTGGAAGCGTGCCTTTTTTATGTGCTGGGACACGCTTCAGCGTGCATTTTGTCAGAACCGTCTGCGTGAGCGGGCGGGTAAACCAAGACACGCTAAAGCGTGAACTCAGAGCAGTAGACAGCGATCGCGCATTGACCGATGGGAAATTCCGATTAACAATTTAAGCGCGATGCGGATTTTACAAATTTCATCGGCAAAGACCTTTGGCGGCGGGGAGCGGCATTTTGTCGATCTGTGCCGCGGGTTGACGGAGCGCGGCCACGAAGTCTTTGCGGCTTTGCGGCCTACGAATGAGTGGCAGAAACGGCTCGGCTTTTTACCCGCTGAGAAGATTCTGCACGTCTCTATCCGCAATTCATTCGGGGTATTAAGCGCAAAGAAGATGGCCGGATTTATTCGCGACAACGATATCGAGATTGTTCACGCGCACGTTGCGCGGGATTATATTCCGGCGAGCATTGCGTGCATGCTCGCAAAAAGCCCGAAGTTTGTTTTGACGAGGCATGTTTTGTTTCCGCTAAAGCCGTTTAACAGGTTTGCGTTAAAGAATTTGTCGAAGGCGATAGCGGTTTCTTCGGGTGTGGAGACAGCATTGCAAAAGGTTTTTGCGCAGCCGAAGATCGCCGTGATTCCAAACGGTATTGCAATCGAAGACTGGTCCGATATCGATCAGGTAAAATTGAGAGGCGAATTTCGATCATTACACGGCATACCGAGTGACGCCCCGCTAATAGGCACGGTCGGCGAGTTGATATTGTTAAAAGGGCAGCGGGATTTCGTGCTTGCGGCAAACGAGATTATAAAAAAATATCCCGAAGCTTATTTTGTCGTTGTCGGGAAAGACAACACCATAGACAAGAAATTTCGCCGCGAGCTGAAACGGCTGGTCAAGGTGTTCAGGCTCGACGATAGTTTTCTATGGCTGGATTGGGTGGATGATACGGCACCGCTTCTCGCTGCGATGGACATCTTCGTTTCGGCGTCTCATTCAGAAAGCTTCGGGCTGGCAATTTTGGAAGCAATGGCAAGCGGGACTGCGGTCGTTGCAACAGAAACGGAAGGAGCGAAGGAGCTTTTAAAGGAAAAAAAAATTCTTGTTCCTATCAAAGATGCTGTAAAACTCGCGGAAAGAATTAGTTTTTATCTGGAAGATCAGGATCGCCGTCAGGCTGCGGGGCTTCACTTTCAACTCCTGGCAAGGGAAAACTTCTCATTGAATCGAATGATAGATGAAACCGAGAATCTTTATAAAGAAATTTTGTCTCGGTAGTATTTAATCAGGCTTAAATCATGAAGCGTGGCAAAGCCTTGCGAATCTTGTCCCGTGTCCCTCTGTCCGAGCTGCTTTGACACGCACATGCGGGGTTAGTTGATATCAGATCGAACGGGAAACAGGAGTTACCACCGAAAAAGAAGAACAGACCGAAATAAGAAGAACAGAAACACCCAACAAATCTCAAATGATAAATTTTGACCGCAATATCTGCACTAATTTTGAAGAAGCCTCAAATCGCGAATGGCTCGAGACGAACGGCATTGGCGGTTTTGCTTCGGGTACGATTTCGGGGGCAAATACGCGGAGGTACCACGGCCTTCTAACTGCCGCGACCGAACCGCCGCTTGGGCGAATTACAATGCTGTCCAAATTCGAGGAGACGCTCGTAGTGGACGGCAAGAATTTTGAGCTTTCGACGAATCAATATCCCGGGCGTATTTATCCCGAGGGTTACAGGTATTTGCAGAATTTCCGGCTTGATCCCTTTCCCGTCTGGACATTTGAAGTTGAAGGCATCGAGATCGAAAAGAAGTTGTTCATGGTTCACGGCGAAAATACGATTGTGATTAAATACTCGGCAAAGCTCAAAGCCCAAAGTCCAAAGACCCAAGTCGAACTCGTCCTAAAACCGCTTCTTTCTTTTGTCGATTACCACGCTTTGCAGCACCGGAATTCCGAGGTGAATTTGAAATATGACACGGGCGATAATCTTGTTTCGATTCATCCGTACGATAAGATGCCGCCTCTTTTTTTTCATCACAATGCTTTGAATGTTGATAAAACAGGGTTTTGGTATAACGATCTTGTATATCAGATTGAAAGGGAACGCGGCTTCGATTTTATAGAAGACCTTTTTCAACCTTTCGCGATGAAATTCGATTTAACCGATGCCGCGATAATAATAACTTCAACCGTACAGCAAGGAGGCTTTGATGAATCGGAGCTCGAAACAGCAGAGATCGAGCGGCGCCAAACCCTTTTACAAATGGCGGAAGCAAAGGAAGGATTCACAAAGCAGCTCGTCCTAGCCGCGGACCAATTCATCGTTGCCCGAGGTGAAGGGCATACGGTGATCGCCGGTTATCCGTGGTTCTCCGATTGGGGACGCGATACCATGATTTCGCTGGGCGGCCTGACGCTGGCTGTAAACAGGCCTGAGATCGCGAAGAATATTCTGCTCGAATTTTCCCGGCATATTTCAGAAGGAATGCTGCCGAACCGTTTTCCGGACGCCGGTGATGAGGCCGAATACAACACAGTAGACGCAACTCTTTGGTATTTCGAAGCGGTCAGGGCGTACACAGCAAAGACGGGCGATTACGTGTTTGTTCTAGAAAACCTTTACGAAAAACTTGCCGGTGTTGTCGCGTGGCATCTTCGCGGAACCCGTTACAATATTTATGTTGATACTGACGGATTGCTTTTTGCCGGTGAGGAAGGCGTGCAGCTTACGTGGATGGACGCGAAAATAGGCGATCTGGTTGTTACTCCGAGAACCGGCAAAGCGGTCGAAGTTCAGGCCCTTTGGTACAACGCGCTCCGAATCATGGCCGATCTTGCCGAAAGGTTTGGCGATGATAAGGATAAGGCGCGGTACGAATCCATGGCGGAACTCTGCAAACTCAGCTTTAATGGCGTATTTTGGAACGAACCCGAGCAATGCCTGTTCGATGTGGTGGGAAATGAGCATCGGGACGGGTCGGTTCGTCCGAATCAAATATTTGCGGTGTCACTGCCTTTTTCGATGCTTGACATCGAAAGATCGCGCAAGGTGCTGGAGAAGATTCAGGCGGAATTGCTCACGCCTGTGGGTTTGCGCTCGCTCTCGCCATCGGATAAGAACTATTTTGGAACCTATAAAGGAACTCCGTTTGAAAGGGATTTGGCATACCATCAGGGAACCGTCTGGGCGTGGCTGATCGGCCCGTTTATTGACGCCTACCGAAAAATACACGGCACCGGTAAGACAAGTGAGAATAAAGTTTCCGAGATACTTTCGGGCTTCAAAACTTATCTATCTGAAGACGGAGTTGGACAAATCTCGGAGATTTTTGACGGTGATGTTCCACACCGGCCGCGCGGGTGTTTCGCACAGGCATGGAGCGTTGCGGAAGTTCTAAGGGTTTCCAGCCTAAAATAAATCGCAATACGACCGAATAAGCACAGTGGCGTCGGATAAGCGGCCCGAATCAATTAAAACATCAGTAAACGTTCATATTCATCTTTGACGACCGCGTAACATTCACAGGCGCAGGCTTCGAGTTTCCGGCGGTCAAGTAACTGAATATGACCGCGCATATAGCTGATGATTCCAGCGTCCTGCAAGCGTCCGGCGGCTACCGTTACGCCTTCGCGCCGCACGCCGAGCAGCTGAGAAATAATCGCCTGAGTCAGAATTATCGCGTCGGTTTGCAGGCAATCATGGATAAACAAAAGCCAGCGACAGAGCCTCTGGTCAAAGGTATGAAGGCGGTTGCAGACGGCGACTTGTGAAATTTGGGTGATAAGCGACTGTGTATAGCGGAGCAATATTTGCTGCAGCGGTCCGCCATGCTCAAACTCGCCCTGAATCGTTTTTGATTTGATTCTGAACGCACCACCCGCAATCTGCACAATGGCCTGGCTGGGCGTCGTTTTGCCGCCGAGAAAAACCGAGATCCCGATCACACCGCATCTCCCTACCATACCCATCTCGGCGGTCGAGCCGGTTTCCATCGTGTAAAGCAAGGACACAACTGAAGTTGTCGGAAAATAGAGATACGGCATCTCGTCGCCGGAATCATAAAGGATTTCACCGAGAGCCAAATCGATATACTCCATCGATGGCAGCAGCCGAAGGTAATCTACATCGGGCAGCACGGCAAACAGCCGGTTGGAGAGCGCATCAAATGGATTCAGGTCAGCGTACATAAATTTTCGATAGTGTCCTAATTCTTTTCATTAGATTATCTTCACCAAAATGATAACCAGCGACTGATTGAATTGACGCGGGTGGAAACCGCAACTCGCAACTTCGGGTGTGATGTTCAAATAAAGAAGCTGTTGCTTCGCATGGCGTAAAATGACATGTTCTTCAACGGCCGTGGACATTCGGTCAAATTGGTATAGTCACAAGGCATCGGATCGTCTCCAGAGACGATGATTTTCGAATGCCTCGCCCGCCGTTACAATTGCCGCGCCGAGCAGAAAAACGTCCTTGAGTAAAAACGCGCCGGTCGGAGTGGCAACCGGCAGCGGAAATCCCGGCACGCTCGACCACGCGCCCGGCGTGGTGAACAAAAAAGTCAGCGTCGTCAGTGTCATGACAATAGCCGAGGCTGCCGATAGCGGAAAGCCGCGAACTCACAAAACGCAGCGCAATCAAAACGGCAAATATGATTTCCGCCGCCCCGACGATATTTGAAACCGCCTGGAGGCTAAAAACCGAATACATCCACGACATAAAAGGGCTGTTGGCAACCAGCGGCTGAATGGCCTTTGCCTCAACCGGATGAAATTTAAACGAGCCGTAGTAAAGCAAAATCGCAACCAAACTATAGCGCAAAACGCCGATTCCGGTGTTCGTCAAAATTTTGCCGATCCGTGCTGTTTGCGGCCGCACATTTTCAAAGTCGTCCGATGCGTTTGCGCCGTTAATTTCTGCCATAAATTTTCCTCTTTTTTATTTAATTGAGAATCTGTCTAGCTAATATATGCCAACGCACCGGGTTTTTATTCTTCAAGCGACACCGGCGACTTTGCAACTTCCTTCGTTCCGTTCACTTTCTCCACTCATCATTATTCGGCAGACCTTACACATTTCAAGAAAATACTGCATTAAAATAAATCGGAAAACGTTTATTGACCAACGAAAGAAATTCTATTTTGCCAACTAATATAAAGGAATAATAGCTATAAGCTGGATATTACTAGATTAAGTGATGTTCCGTAAGTGTAAAAGCGCACAGAGAATGAAATCTGAAGCGGATATGCTTATTAATATCTGAAAGTCGCAAAATATTTCGGTAACGGCGAGCGATGCGAATCGAAGGAAAAGCCGAACCATACTACGCGAAGCTCAACGTCGAAAGCCCAGGGTGTTTCGCCAAACAAAATAAAGGGGGAAATGATGATTCTTAAAAACAAGAAAAAATTTATATTTGGCTTATTCCTGCTGACGCTGGCGTTAGCGATTCAGCTAGTGCCGCCGGCACGCACAATTGCGTCCGACCACATCGATTCACCGATCATCACGCAGGACAGGGGCTCGGATCTGGCCGATACCTTTGCGTTTCTCGACCCGAACGACAATTCGAGGGTCGTTTTGATCATGTCAACGCAAGGCTTTGTCGTGTCGGGCGAGCATTTCGGGATGGCGATCTTCGATCATAACATTCGCTATCGTTTCGAGATCGAAAACACGGGCGATGCCAAACCGGACGAGTTTATTGACGTTCTTTATTCGCCCGGACTCGGTCGCGTAACGCCGCAAACGGCGACGATCGAACTGCCGAACGGCAGGAAGTTCACCGCGCAAACGACAGTTTCAGACCAGGAATACAGAGCACCGGAATTCGTAATTACGAATAACAGCGAGAACAACGCCGTATTTTACGCGGGCGTTGCCGACGACCCGTTCTTCCTGGACGACACGGGAGCGAATCGCTTTGTCGCGTCTTCGATCATGAATCCTGGACGGCCTAATAAATCCTTACTCGGCGAGCGTGGCGGCCGCGACACTTACGCGGGGTTTAACACTTTGATCACCGCCATCAGCGTCCCGGCTTCGATTCTGAAAGGCCGAGGGAATGTCATAGGAATAAATGCCGTTACGCAGCGCCGGGAACGTCAGAGGATTGGCGATAACAACAAAGTTACGGGCGAAGGCGATTGGGTAACGGTTGACCGCGACGGCGGACCGCTGGTCAATAATGGCCTGATTCCGCCGCCGCGCAAGGACGAATATAACGCCGCTTCGACCGAAGACGACGCGAAAGGCAGATTCAAGGACGATCTCGTGAAATCGCTGAAAGCTTTGGGAACCGATGACGCCCATATTGCGATGCTGGCGAAAGCCTCGGTTGAAACCGGCGATATTTTGCGGCTCGATTTGAGCGTGCCGAACAGAGGCCCGGGCGGCGGAAATAATCGAGACGGCGGTTTTGGCAAAATGGGCGGACGGCGTTTGCAGGACGACGTGGTTGATGCGGTTTTTACGATCATCAATAACGGCGCGCCGCTCGGCGATAAGGTCAACGGCAACGAAGTTCCGTTCCTTAGCCGATTTCCGTTTGTCGCCAAACCGACGCAGCCATTCCCGCCGGGAAAAAATCCCGACGACCACACGCGGCAATAACTTACAGACATTATACCCGCGCCAGCGGCAGTCAAGATTTGACGCGGGTATTTGCTCCAAAAAACGCAACGCGCCGAATCGGATACCCGTGTATTTAAAAGCCGGTTTCGGCTATCACCATAAACAAGTAATAAGTGGAGATAAAATGATTAACAAAGAAACAAAAAATATCGGAGTCGTTGCCGTCTCGACGGCGGCAA